>CAYZHW010000019.1:0-16342 GCA_964478105.1 uncultured Lachnospiraceae bacterium
GGAAAGGTGCTAAATCCCGAGAGATGAGACACAATGATGATTTCGCCCTCGGTAACACCGAGGGCGCTTTTGATTGAAAGGAATTTTGAAATGAACAGAAAGTTATTTACAAGTGAATCGGTAACAGAGGGACATCCCGATAAAATATGCGACCAGATATCCGACGCAGTGCTTGACGCACTGCTTGCAGAGGATCCGATGTCGCGCGTTGCCTGTGAGGTGACCTGCACGACGGGTATCGTATCGGTTATGGGCGAGATCACTACCAAGGCAATTGTAGACATCCAGAAGATCGTGCGCGAGACGGTGCGCGAGATCGGATATGACAGAGCAAAATACGGCTTTTACTGCGACACGTGCGCAGTGACAAATCTTATTCATGAGCAGTCTCCCGATATCGCAATGGGCGTTGACAAATCGCTTGAGGCAAAGACGGGCGAGGCTGACGAGCTTGATATCGGTGCGGGTGACCAGGGCCTTATGTTCGGTTTTGCCTGCGACGAGACGCCCGAGCTTATGCCGCTTCCCATCTCTCTTGCGCACAAGCTTGCAAAGAGACTTTCCGAGGTGCGCCATAACGGTACTCTCAAATATCTGCGTCCCGACGGTAAGACACAGGTGACGGTCGAGTATGAGGACGACCGCCCTGTAAGAATAGACACGATAGTCATATCCACACAACACGATGCTAACACATCGGTCGAAGAGATCGGGAAGGATCTTGTGGAGCACGTTATAACTCCTATCATTCCCAAGGATCTTATCGATGACAACACGAAGATATACATAAATCCTACGGGAAGATTCGTTATCGGAGGACCGCAGGGCGACTCCGGTCTTACAGGACGTAAGATCATCGTTGACACTTACGGCGGATATGCGAGCCACGGCGGCGGAGCTTTCTCGGGTAAAGATCCGACAAAGGTCGACCGCTCTGCTTGCTACGCGGCTCGCTACGTTGCAAAGAATGTCGTAGCGGCAGGCCTTGCAAGAAAGTGCGAGGTACAGCTTGCTTACGCTATCGGAGTTGCAAAGCCCGTGTCGGTTATGATCAACACCTACGGAACGGGTAAGGTGGCAGATGCCAAGATAGAGGAGGCGGTACTTGCAAATATCGACCTTCGTCCTGCGGCGATAATCAAGAGATTCGATCTTCGCAAGCCTATCTACAGAAAGCTTGCGGCGTACGGACATATGGGCAGAGAAGACCTCGGCGTGCTCTGGGAAAAAACAGATATGGCCGATGCTCTTGCCGCGTATTTGAAATAACATAAAATCTTCGTGTGCATATGATACTACCGAAAGGAGTATACATATGCACATTGAGGTTATTTTGGAAGTCGCGCTTGCACTTTTTGCTCTTTACGGCGTATTTTGCGCCATACAGCTCTTAACCGAGCTTTTGTTTCCTTCGGCATCGTTTACGCTTGCGGTGTTTGTGAAAAAAGATGAGCCGATAAAGGATATATACAACAGGCTCTGTTACGCACAGGTCATATGTGCAAGAGAGCGCGGAGCTCTCTCTTATCCCATTTTGGTAATCGACGAAGAGCCGGATGAGCTTCGGCTTTCCGAGCTCGAAGAAATGGGTGTCGATATATATATGGCAAGTAAGTTTTGAAGAAAGGAGATATCCATGGACGGAAAAGAACAGGACGTTTTTGACGAGAACGACGGGAAAACTTTGCGTATTTCGGGCAGCGTGGAAGGAATCGTTTACACCAACGAGGAAAACGGATACACGGTATGTGATATAGGCACCAATGATGACGATCTGATCACCGTCGTGGGTATTATGCCGTATCTGTCCGAGGGTGAGAAGATAACCGTTTACGGGCACTGGGAACACAATTCAAAATACGGCAGGCAGTTCAAGGTCGAACAGTACGAAAAAGATCTGCCCGCCGACGATAATGCGATCCTTCGCTATCTTGCATCCCGCACAGTCAAGGGAATAGGTCCGAAGACGGCAGTGAAAATAGTCGAAGCATTTGGCACGGACAGCTTTGATGTGATTGAAAACCATCCCGAGTGGCTTGCCGAGATCCCGGGGATCTCAAGAAATAAGGCAAATGAGATATCCGAAAATTTCAAAGAGCAGTCGGGTATGCGAAGCGTGATGATGTTCTGCCGCAATTATTTCGGTGCGGCGACCACTGTCAAGATATATAAGAGATGGGGAAGCGGCGCGGTCGATATAATCAAGCGAAATCCGTACAGGCTTTGCGATGAGATATACGGCATAGGATTTGAACGCGCGGATGCTATCGCGACTTCGCTCGGCGTAGACAAGGACGCGCGCGAGCGTGTGGAAAGCGGGGTAATATATCTGCTTTCGCACAATTCTCACCAGAACGGACACGTTTGTCTGCCGCGCGAAAAGGTCATTCCCGCCGCGGCAAAGCTGCTTGGCGTTGAAGAGAGCGAGACGGCGGAAGCTGTTGCATCTCTTATCGCATCGGGACGAATAGTTGCCGTAAAATACGACGGCGCGGAATACCTGTATTCAAAAGAGGCGTACGAGGAAGAGGCTTATATTGCCAAAAAGCTCGTTCTTCTTGATAAATTCTGTCCCAAGATAAGCGGAGAGGATATCGAAAGTTTCATTATCAAGACCGAGCGTGAGGGGAATATCACCTATGCGTCGCTTCAGCGCAAGGCGATAAGCGACTCGCTTGAGAACGGAGTGACCGTGCTCACAGGCGGCCCCGGAACGGGCAAAACGACCGTCGTGCACGCACTGCTTAAAATATACGAAAATATGGGGATGGACTGCGCACTCGCCGCCCCTACGGGACGTGCGGCAAAGCGTATGTCCGAGTCGACCTCGCGCGAGGCAAAGACAGTGCACCGTCTGCTTGAGATGCAGTACGGAGAGGACGACCGCGCACAGTTCTTACGCGACGAGAAAAATCTGCTCGAAGAGAATGTCATAATCGTCGACGAGGCGTCGATGATAGACAATTCGCTTTTTTGCGCACTCCTTAAAGCAATAAAGCCGGGCGCGAGACTTATCCTTATAGGAGATGCCGACCAGCTCCCGTCTGTCGGAGCCGGCAAGGTGCTCTGCGACCTTATCGAGAGCGGCAGATTTGCAACGGTGCGCTTGACAGAAATATTCCGTCAGGCAAAAGAGAGCTTGATAGTTACAAATGCGCACAAGATAAACGAAGGTGTTTATCCCGAGCTTGGCATAAAGGACAACGATTTCTTTTTCATTGCGCGTGAGCGCGATGAAGAGATCGCCGCGACGGTTGCCGACCTTTATAAAAACAGATTACCGCGCACATATGGTGCGGATACGGTTAATAAGATACAGGTCATCTCTCCTTCGCGCAAGGGAGTTGCAGGCACGGAAAATCTCAACGTGATACTGCAAAAAATGCTGAATCCTGCAGCCAAAGGAAAGAAAGAGTACCGATTCCGTGAGCTCGTTTTCCGTATAGGTGACAGAGTTATGCAGGTACGCAACAATTACGATCTCGAATGGGATAAGGACGGTAAACAAGGACGCGGTATCTTTAACGGAGACATCGGCGTGATCCTTGACATAGATATCGCCGAACAGATGATGGAGATAAGCTTTGATGACAGAATATGCGCATACGATCTTTCACTTCTTGACGAGCTCGAACACGCATATGCTATCACCGTGCACAAAAGCCAGGGCAGCGAGTACCCGATAATAATAGTACCGATGTACGCCTGCGCTCCGATGCTTCTTGTGCGCAATCTGCTTTACACGGCGGTCACGCGTGCACAGAGTATGGTCATACTTGTCGGACGGGCAGACATAGTTGCCGAGATGGTCGATAACAACAGACAATCGATGCGTTACACCGGACTTGCCCGCAGATTGAAGGACAGCCTATGATAAATACGCTGAAAAATATACTCTTTCCGAAAAAGTGCGTCTCTTGCGGAATGATACTTCCTGCGATCTCAGACCTTTCGGGCGAAGAACGAGTCCTCTGCGGTGCTTGCAGAGGAAAGTGGGAAGCCGAGAAGAATGTCCGTTGCAAAAAATGCGGCAAGCATTTTTATGAGTGCCGATGCCCTAAGGATCACCTTTTTGGACGCGGAGTGAGAGTTCAGCTCAAACTCGCAAGATACAGACCCGGAGATGTTGATTGTGTGGCGAATAAGATAATACACAGAATGAAGCGCAAGAACGATTCATTTGTTTTTGATTTTGCCGCCGAGCAGCTCAGCCGCCCCTTTTTCAGATACGTCATCGAAAAAGATCTTGATGTCGGAGATATTGCGGTGACATATGTTCCGAGAAGCAAAAGATCGGTGGCGGTATACGGATATGATCACGCAAGAGTGCTTGCCGAGAAGATGGCGGCGCTTGCTTCGCTTGAGGCTAAGCCGTTTATCGTGCGCAAAGGGAAGAGCACCGAGCAAAAGCAACTTTCAAAAGCCGAACGTATTGAAAACGTAAAGGGCGCATTCGGCGCGGCAAAAGATATCGACATAAGAGGCAAGACAGTGTTTGTGGTCGATGACGTCATAACCAGCGGAGCAAGTATGGCGGAATGCGCAGAGATACTTCGTTCTTTCGGCGCCGGAGATGTTGTCGCGTTGTGCGTGGCATCAACAAAATAAAAAATACCGAAAAATAGCATTGCAATTCGATATTTGTTAGTGTATAATAGAAATAGTCAGTTTTTTTTAAGGAGTAGCAACCGAATGTTTGGTTTGAGCAAGGATATAGGAATAGACCTCGGCACCGCGACGGTGCTCGTCTTTGTAAAGGGAAAAGGAATAGTTTTAAAAGAGCCGTCAGTGGTTGCTATCGACAAAAATACCGATAGAGTGCTCAAGGTCGGACGCGAGGCACAGATAATGCTCGGAAGAACGCCGGGTAATATTATGGCTATCCGCCCGCTTCGCGACGGAGTTATCAGCCAGTATGACGTTACTCTTAAAATGATACAGTACTTCATCAAGCGCGCCTGCGGAAACACGATACTCAAGCCGCGCGTAGTTATCTGTGTGCCCAGCGGAATCACAGAGGTGGAGGAAAGAGCGGTCCTCGATGCGGCAACGCAGGCGGGTGCCAAGAAAACATACATAGTCGAAGAGCCCGTTGCGGCGGCGATCGGTGCGGGCATTGATATTGCCGCTCCGAACGGCAATATGATAATCGACATCGGCGGCGGAACGACCGATGTAGCGGTCATATCGCTTCGCGGCGTGGTCGTGTCAGAATCAATAAAGGTAGCGGGCGACAAGTTCGATGAGGCTATCATCAGATACGTGAGAAGAAAGCATAATATGCTCATCGGCGAGCGAACCGCCGAGGAAATAAAGATAAAGATCGGTTCTGTCTGGTCAAGAGAGGAGCCCCGCACAATAGACGTCAAAGGACGCTGCCTTATCCAAGGACTTCCCAAGGTCGTGCGCATCTCGTCGCTTGAGATGATGGAGGCGCTCGAAGAGCCGATAACCGCAATCGTCGAGGCGATCTGCTCGGTCATCGAGCGTACACCGCCCGAGCTTATCGGCGATATCATCAATAACGGTATCGTTATGACCGGAGGCGGAAGCCTTATCTACGGACTTGACAAGCTTATTGCACACGTTACGGGTATAAAGACCCGTGTCGCAAACAAAGCCGAGCAGTGCGTGGCAATGGGAACGGGCAGGGCACTCGAATATCTCTCCGAACTTCCCGAGGGAACGGTAAACATTTCAAGAGCAAGACAAAAACGTCTTTGATAAAAAGCGGCCGTGCATTTTTTTCGCGACCGCTTTTTTATATTGTAAATAAGATAATTTTATATTGTAAATAAGATAATATGAACAAAATGATGTTGACATTCGGCGCGAAAAGTGGTAAAATGGTCGAAACACATAATGTGTGATCGAAAATCTTTTAACAAAGGAGAAACAAAAATGAAAAAGTTAAGTGTACTCTTAACAGTTCTTCTCGTTCTCAGCTCTTTCAGCGCAATTTTTGCTGTAGGCACAAGCGCTGCAGACGTTGACGTATGGGACGGAACAACAGATATCTCTTGGTATGCACCCAATGAGATCTCTTTCCTTATCACAACACCTGAACAGCTCGCAGGCTTGGCAGAGCTTGGTAATATGGGTGTAAACTTCGAGGGACAGACAATCTACCTCGGCGCTGACATTTACCTCAACGAAGGTACAGCAGCAAACTGGGAAGTTAACAGAGAGAATCCCGATGACGGCAACTCCCCCTTCGTAAAGGGCGAGGTTCCCGCAAATCAGTGGACTCCTATCTGTAACATCGTTCCTTTCGCAGGAACATTCGACGGCCAGGGACATACCATCTCCGGTATGTACTACTTCGGCTCCGAGAGCTCTGACTCCAACATCGGTCTCTTTGCTCAGGTCGGCGGTACAAGCGAGGAGACAATGGCAACAGTAAAGAACGTTTCCATCGTTAACTCCTACCTCAACGGTTATATGAACGTTGGTTCTATCGCAGGTTACGTTGACGCATTCGTAACTATCGAAGGTTGCTACTCCGATGCAGGCCTTACAACAAACTGGTTCAATGCTGCGAACGCTCAGTACCACGGTTGCGCAGTTTCCTTCTGCGGCGGTATTGCAGGCGGTCTCTCCAGATCTCCCTTCGACGTAACAGTGAACAACTGCTGGTATGCAGGTAACATCTACTCCTGGTCGGGTAACAACTTCGGCGGTATCGTCGGCGGTAACTCCGGCGGTGAGGATATGGATTGCAACTTCAAGATCACAAACTGCGCATTCACAGGCAGCATCGCAGGCGACCAGCGTATCGGCGGTATCATCGGACGTTATGCTTGCGGCGAAGCAATTACAATTGAAAACTGCTATGTAAGCGGTACTATCCAGTATCTCAGAACAGCTAACTACGGCGCTACGATCGGTGGTTTCCGTGCAAAGGCTTCCTCTTTCGCAGTAATCAATAACGTTTACTTCGACAGCACATTCCTTGATCACGAGAGCAATCCCGTTGGCGCTAAGCTCGGATGCTTCGAGGAGAGCGGCGACTCGCCTCTCGGACTTTGCGAGTCCGCAACATACTACACACCTCTTGAGGATAAGTCTGCTGCAGGTAAGATCCACAACAGTAACGACACTACGGTTCTCGAGTCCGAGGGCGTACTTGTAGCAAAGGGCACAACAGTTGATCCCTTCGTTGCAGCTCTCGATGCAAACCTCTGGGGCACAAAGGACGGCGTTCCCTTCCTTAAGACTCTTACAACAGTTGCAGGTACAGTTGCTCCTACAACGTCTCTCCCTGCAGGTGCTGTAACAGCTCCCACAGAGCCCGAGACAACAGTAGCTCCTGAGACAACAGCAGCTCCCGAGACAACAGCGGCTCCCGTAGAGGATACAACAGCAGCTCCCACAGAGCCCGAGACAACAGCTGCTCCCGTAGAGGATACAACAGCAGCTCCCACAGAGCCCGAGACAACAGTAGCTCCTGAGACAACAGCAGCTCCCGAGACAACAGCGGCTCCCGACACAACAACAGCAGCTCCCGCGGAGGGCGGATGCGGCGCGTTTGTCGGCGGCGGTATCGTTGTTGCTGCAGCGATCCTCGGCACAGCTTGGGTTTCCAAGAAAAGAGACTAATAGTTAATGCTATATAAAAAGAAAACGGCTTACGCCGTTTTCTTTTTTTTGTACAGATCTAAAACCGTTGCACAAATAAATAATATTCGACCATAATGCGTCATTATGTACAAATAAATGCTTGTAAACAGCGTTTAAATTTGAATAAACTATTGACAATGTGTGTAATGATGTGGTAGAATTTATAGTGTATATTTGTCTTTATGTGGGGAAGTGCGCCCTTTTGTAAAGACGAGTACTAAAAAATCCTCAAAAAGAGAGGTGCGCGTCGGAATAGGGAACCCATTCCGACGGCGGCAATCTTTGATTGCCGCCGTTAAAAGAGTACCTTATCCAACAAACACTCTCCTTTTTAGAGAAAAAACAAAAAAGGAGAAAAAGACTATGAGAAACACAAAATCATTGCTTGCCATTTTCTTGGCTTGCATGATGGTCATGTCCTGCATCGTAGCAGTGCCCGTAGTGGCGGCTGAAGCCACTGCTACAGGTTCCGCAAGCTTTGACGGAACCTACACGGCTCCTGCTACATTCTCGACATGGGATGGAACTTCTTCCGATACCGAGTGGTCAGGATCAGGTTCCGAAACAGATCCCTATCTTATCACATCGGCTGCTGAGCTTGCGGGCTTGGCAAAACAAGTAAACACAGCGTCTCAAACATATAAAGATGAATATTTTCGTCTTGATGCTGATATTGACCTTGCGAACAAGGAATGGACACCTATTTCGTATGCAACGAACACAGACGCTACCAAATTCCTCGGCCACTTTGACGGCAATGGCAAGGTTATCGCAAATATGAGCTCCACGGGTGCTAACAGCGACGGATACGCAGGTCTGTTCGGCTATGCCGGCGGAAGTGTAAAGAACCTCACTATTGCAAACGCTATAGTTACCGGTACAAAGGAAACGGCTGTTGTTGTTGCTCTTACAGGTGCTTCTTTGAATGTAGAAAAAGTATTCGTATACAATGCTGATATTGAGGGTAGCACATACAGAGGCTCGATCATCGGCCGTCCCGGTTCGGGAACATTTAGCATTACCGATTGCTATGTTTCGGGAACGATCGGCGGAACTGCTGTTTATGCAGGCGGTCTTGTCGGTGGTGCACACGGCGGTACACCTACGTTGAACGTAAGCGATTGTACAGTAGCAACTAACATTACTTCGGGGGGCAACTCCGGTGGTCTCGTCGGATACTTTGCGTCTGCTACACCGATTTCGGTAGAGAATACAAAAATCACAGGTACTATCTCCGGCGGTCAGTACACAGGCGGTGTTGCCGGTCAGCTTCGTATTTTCACAACACTTACTCTTAATAATGTAAGCGTTTCCGGCAACATCAAGGGTACAGGCAACTCTGTTTCGGGTCTTGTCGGCGGCGCACTTCCTTCTTCCTCTGTTGCAGATGCAAGCGGTGTAAGCATTACAATTACAGATTGCTCTGTAACAAGTGGAAAGATCGAGGGCGGAGCAGGATATATCGGAGGCGTTCTCGGACTTATCAACAGCCCTCTTTCTATGAGCCTTGAGATCACCGGTACGACAGTAACATCTGCAATCAACGATACAAGCACAAGCGCGGGTTATGTCGGTGGTATGATTGGACAGCTCAACGGAACTGTTCCAACACTTACCTTTACAGACAATACATTCAGCGGTTCTATCACGACAAGCGGTTCTTATGCCGGCGGTATGATAGGCAACTTGGGCAAAGAAACAGCAGCAACATTTACAAACTGTACTTCTACAGGTACAATAACAACTACTAATACATCGAACGCATACGCAGGTGCACTTGTCGGTTGGTGTTCTGCAACATCTATTGCTTTTGACGATTGTGTTGCAAGCGGTAGCGTTACAGCGTCTGCGCGCGGCGTCGGCGGACTTCTCGGTATGTCCTCTGCATCTGTTGATGTTACAGTTAACGGTTGTTATGTCAATGCCACCCTCTCCAGCACAGGCGTGCGTGTGGGCGGATTTGTCGGTGCACTTTCCGGTGGATCCGGCGCCACGGCACCTATTGGCGGACTTACAGTTAAGGATTCTATGTTCAACGGAACAGTTGAAGGAAGTTCGGCTGTCGGCGCTATCCTCGGTGCAACTGTTCACAACGCATATACAGTCGGTGTTGAGAATACAGTTGTTCTCGGTACTGTTACAGCCGGCAGCGCGGCAGGCCTTGTTGTAGGTTCTCACGGTGTTTCTCTCGCTATTGAGGATACTGTTACCGTGACAAGCCTCTATCACAATGCTAATATCACAACTCTTATCGGTGCAGGCGGAACATCTGTTGAGGGCTCCACTGTTCTTGATAACGTAGCATCCGCTACATACTATACTCCCAATGAATCTGACACAAATTTTGCAAAAGCTGATAATATCGGTATAGCTGATTTTGCAAATACATGGCTTGCAGCAGTAGGCGATCTTGATTGGTTCAAGGCATATGTGTGCACAGAGTGCACAGAACTTAATCTCGGTGTAAATGCTGACGGCGATGAAGTCGTCGTAACCTGCGACAAGATGTGTGCTAACACGCTTGTTAAGATTGGCACTGCTTGGGGCGGCGGATATGCAACAGAGTGGTACAACAACGGTGTAACAGAAAACGGTGTTACAACATATACGATCTCCAATGCAAATGATCTTGCAGGTCTTGCAGCTATCGTAAACGGAACAGCAGACGGTATTGAAGCGGATGATTTTGCAGGCGACGTTATCAAGCTCGCTGCAAACATCTACCTCAATGATACCGGAGCCACTGATAAAGTTTGGGTCCCGATCGGTGCGAATGACTTTACAAGCGGACTTTATTTCCGCGGTACGTTTGACGGACAGGGCAAGACGATTGCCAATATGTATATTGTAGGTGGTAATGCATATGCCGGATTCTTCGGAAATGTTGGTGATGGATTCAGTGTTAAAAATATTACATTCACTGGCGCAAATGTAGTGGCACGTAATGTCGGCGGTTTGGTTGTTAATACCGTTAAAGAAGCTGTAACGGGCGACCTTACCTTTGAGAACGTTACTGTTAAGAATTCTAAAGTTTCTACAACTCACGCTTCCCGTGTTGCTGCGATGATCGGACAGGTCGATGGCAGTATCGGCGGTACTCTTACATTCGATAATTGCTCGGTAATAGATACGGAGGTTTCCGCTACCATTGCGGCAGCGGCCGGATTGGTTGGATATTCTACCGTTAATATCACAGCTATTAAGGTAAATAAATGTACAGTTGGTGCAACTATTGAGGGTATAGGTCAGTCGGGCGGTTTCTTTGGACGTCTTCAGAACGCTCAAAAGCTTGATATAACGGACTCTATCTTCAATGGAAACATCGACGTTGGCTCGAATACTATAGCCGGCGGTCTTATCGGTATGCTTCATACCGTTCCTACAGTTAACATTAGCGCAACTGTAAGCGGAACTATTAGCGGCGGCGAACAGGCTGCAGGCCTTGTAGGTCAGGCATACAGTACCAGCACAATGAATATTTACGTTACTGATACAGATGTATCGGCTACCATCAACGGTACGACTAAAGTTTCAGGTATGTTTGCAAACCCGAAGAACCCCGGTGTTCTCAGCGTGAAGGACTCCAGCTTTACAGGAACTGTTAATTCTACCGGTGATAACAACGGTGCTATAGCAGCATATCCTGAAAATTCTTCTTGCGAGATTGTGGTGGATAACGTTGCAGTAGCGGGAAAAGTTAGTGGCGTAAACTTCGTCGGCGGTGTTGTCGGTCGAGTATATAATGCTAAATCTCTTACTGTTGAGAACAGCAAAATTTCAACTGAAATAACTGCTACTACTAATGGTGTTGAAACTTATGTCGGTGGTGTATCAGCTTACGTAACAAAATGCCCTACTGTTACAATTACAAATTGCAGTATTGAGGGAAGCATAACAGGTAAGGAAACCGCAGCGACAAAGAAGGTATATGGTGCGGGAATCGTTGCGTACTCCTATAAGAATGCGGTTGACTATGATATTACAGGCGTTTCGATAACTCCTTCTATTACATTAACTGCGGGAACACCTATTGCGGCAGGTGTTATCACTCAGATTTATGAAAGCTCGGTATCGGAAACAGGTACAACTATTGATGTTGTTAACTGTTATATAGCTCCCAAGGTGTCGAGTAACTATTCTGCAGGTTTGGTGTACACACTTAGAACACATACGCTTACACTTGGAAACAATGTGTTGCTTGGTGATTATACTTATTTTGACCTGAATTATGTAGCTACCAATACAGTAACTCAGCTTGATGGAACAACTATATTCACTAACACAACAAATACTCCCAAAAAGGTAAGCGTGATTAAAATCAGTGATGAAGCAGTTGTTGATTTTGCAAACGCATGGGGTACAGCTACAGCGAATTATACAGCATGGTCCGCTTGCAGCAATTGCGAAGGCTCGGGCTGGATTGAAAAGGCAAATGCTGCTGACGGTCAGTACAGAGTATCTTGCGTAGATATGTGCAAGGGTGTTACAGCTGAAGCAAGATCGGTTTCTGTAGTTGCTCTTGGCGGTAGCGTAAGATATCTCGATCCGTTCGGCGTACGTTTCGGCGGTAGAGTTTACGGCGCGGCTGAGGGAAGTGAGTACGGCGTACTTATGATCCCGACAACGATGCTTAACGGTGCAGAGCTTACTGTAGATAATGCAGATGCACTTAATGCACTTAAGATCAAAGCTGAAAAGACATTCCCCGGCGGAAATGCAAACTATGTTGACGGTGCAGCAACATTCACGGGCGTTGTTTATGACATTCCTGATACTGCATACGATACTCAGCTTACGGCTGTTGTATATTACACTGTTAACGGCGTGACATACTATTCTAACGTAATGACAGCAAGTTATTATGACGTTGCTAAACTCGTTTTGGCAAACACTGATTGGGTAGCTGATAACGCTGCAGCTGCAGCTACGCTTCAGGCTGTTGTTAATTATGTTGACGCACAGTAAATAAAAGGAGGTAAGATAAATGAAAGAGCTTTATGTAAGCCCTGAGCTCAAAGTTGAACTCTTTGAGACTGAGGATATCATTACCGCCTCTGTAGATCTCGGAGATGGAGAAAACGGCGCAGGATGGCCTTGGTCTGTTGGCCGTGTTGAAGACACTGCCGAGTAATCAAAACAAACGGAGGGCGTGAAAAATGAACAAGGAAGTTTATGAAAAACCCGAGCTCTGTGTAGAATTATTTGAAACAGAGGATGTTATCACCACCTCCGATCCCGACGGAGAAGGATGGACTGATTTCATTCCTCTCAGCTCCCCGGGTAGGTAAAAGCGAAAAAAAGGTTGGTGCGAAAGCACCGACCTTTTTTGCTTTTCTTCACTTTACAAAATCGGAAAAATATGGTAGAATATATATAATAAATTTCAGGAGAGTCTGACGTGAGGATCGACAAATTTTTAAGTGAAATGGGTGTCGCTACCAGAAGCGAATCTGCGCACGCGGCAAAGCGCGGCGAGATAGCGGTCGACGGCGTGCCCGTTAAACGTGCGGATATACATATTGATCCCAATATCAACAGGATCACGTACCGCGGCGCGGAAGTGTCGTACGTCAAGTACGTATATATTATGCTCAACAAGCCGGACGGGTACGTGAGCGCGACCGAGGACGGGCGCGACCCTGTTGTGCTCGATCTTTTGCCCGACGAGCTGAGAAAGAGGAATCTTTTTCCTTGCGGCAGGCTTGACAAGCATACGCTTGGGCTTATGCTCATTACCGATAACGGTGAGCTTTCGCACAGGCTTCTTGCGCCCAAGAGCCACGTGAAGAAGAGGTATTTTTACACGTCGAAATTTGAGCTGTCCGATGCCGACCGTGCCCATCTTGAGGCGGGCACGGTGCTCGACGACGGATACGAGACAAAGCCGAGCGAGATCGAGCTGTACGAAGATCGCAAGAGCGGCATAATCACGCTTGTAGAAGGAAAATACCACCAGATAAAGCGTATGTTTGAGTCGGTCGGCAACAAGATAACGGGGCTTGAGCGTATCAGCTTCGGGCCGCTTGAGCTTGATGGCTCTCTCGCACGCGGAAAGTGGCGGTATCTTACAGAAGAGGAAATAAAACTACTTGAATCACATAAATAAAGAGGTAAAAATGGATATTATCGCAACACTTACAAAGGAATTTTCACTCAAGGAGACGCAGGTAAAAAACACGGTAGAACTTATCGACGCGGGCAACACGATACCGTTTATTGCGCGTTACCGCAAAGAAGTGACGGGAAGTCTTGACGACACGGTGCTCAGAGATCTTTTTGACCGCTTGAATTATCTTCGCAATATAGAAAAGCGCAAGGAAGAGGTGCGCGCGTCGATCATCGCGCAGGAGAAGATGACCGACGAGATAGATGCGGCAATAGAGGCTGCGCAAACACTTACCGAGGTCGAGGACATCTACCGTCCGTTCAAGCCGCACAGAAAGACGCGTGCATCGGTTGCTCGTGAGAAGGGGCTTGAGCCGCTTGCCGAGCTCATTCTTGAGCAGAGGGAGAGCTATGACAAGCCTTTGCTTGAGATAGCGGCTGAGTATATCGACGAAGAAAAGGGTGTTGCCTGTGTCGAAGAAGCGTTTGGCGGTGCGTGCGATATCATTGCAGAGGACATATCCGATAATGCAGAATATAGAAAAAATATCCGTATGTTGACATACAATCACGGAATGTTGACATCCAAGGCGGCAAAGGAAGAGGATTCGGTATACGCGCTTTATTATGATTTTTCCGAGAAGGTGAAGACTCTCCCCGGGCACCGCATTCTTGCGCTCAACCGAGGAGAAAAAGAAGAATTCCTCAAGGTGTCGCTCGAGATATCGTCCGATATAATTCTCAATTATCTCTTCACGCAGATCGTTTTGTACAACAACAGTCCCGCGACCGAATATGTCGAGCGCGCGGTCGTTGACAGCTATGACAGACTTATTGCGCCGTCTATCGAGCGCGAGATACGTTCCGACCTCTTTGACAGTGCGGGCGAGGGCGCGATAAAGCTCTTTTCCGATAACCTCAAGCATCTTTTGATGCAGGCGCCGCTCAAGGGAAAGACGGTGCTCGGTTACGACCCCGGATACCGTACGGGTTGCAAGCTTGCGGTGGTAGACAAGACGGGCAAGGTGCTCGACACGGCGGTCATCTATCCTACAAAGCCGCAGGAGAGGATCGAGGAGAGCAAGGCGAAGGTCAAGGCACTTATAAAGAAATACGGAATTGATATAGTTGCCATCGGCAACGGAACGGCGTCAAAGGAGAGCGAGATATTTATCGCGAACACGCTGCGCGAGGTCGAGGGGGATGTTAAATATGCTATGGTGAGCGAGGCGGGCGCGTCGGTATACTCGGCGTCCAAGCTTGCGGCAGACGAGTTTCCCGATTTTGACGTTACGCAGAGAAGCGCGGTGTCCATTGCGCGCCGCTTGCAGGATCCCTTGGCAGAGCTTGTTAAGATCGATCCGAAGTCGATCGGTGTCGGTCAGTACCAGCACGATATGAAGCAGAACCGCCTTGACGAAGCGCTCACGGGCGTTGTCGAGGATTGCGTGAACTCGGTCGGCGTCGACCTTAATACGGCTTCGCATTCCCTTTTGTCGTATATCGCGGGTATCAATGCAACTTCTGCTAAAAATATAGTCAAATACCGCGAGGAGAACGGCGAGTTCGGCTCACGCGCAGAGCTTCTCAAGGTGCCGCGTATCGGCGCTAAGGCGTACGAGCAGTGCGCGGGATTCCTTCGCGTATCGGGTTCTGACGAAATACTTGACAACACCGGAGTTCACCCCGAGTCGTACGGCGTGGCAAAGAGACTCCTTTCGATGTTTGAATACACGCCGGATGACGTCAAGGCGGGCAGACTCAAGGAGCTCCGCAGGCGCGCCGAAGCGAAGGGCATTGCAAAGATCTGCTCTGAGATAGAGATAGGCGAGCCGACTTTGCTTGATATTATCGGCGAGCTTGAAAAGCCCGGACGCGACGTGCGCGATTCGCTCCCGCTTCCGGTGCTTCGCGACGATGTTATGGATATGTCGGATCTTGTCCCCGATATGCTTCTTGTGGGAACGGTCAGAAACGTTATTGATTTCGGTGCCTTTGTAGATATCGGCGTTCATCAGGACGGTCTTATCCACATCTCCGAGATGTCGGACAAGTTTATCAAACATCCGTCCGAGGTGCTCTCGGTCGGAGATGTTATAAATGTCAGAGTCAAGAGCGTTGATCTTGCCAAAAAGAGAATAGCGCTTACATTGAAGCCCAAAAAAGATTGATTTCTAATATATTAGAACGAAAACGAACTTACAAAATACTAAAATTCACAGTTTATTATTTTTAATTGTGCATTTTTCACAAAGACTTGGATGTAAGTTTGGGGATTTAACCCCTTTTATTTGGCGCGAGAATTTGATACAATATATAATGTTAAAAAATATAATCATCGTACTATGTAATGAAGGTATTTATTTAGTTCGATATATTTAGGAGGATTTTTCAAATGGCAAGTTTGTCTCTTAAGCACATTTATAAGAAATATCCGGGTGGCGTTACAGCCGTTTCGGACTTCAACCTTGAAGTAAAAGACAAAGAGTTTATCATTTTCGTCGGACCTTCCGGATGCGGTAAGTCCACAACACTTCGTATGATCGCAGGTCTTGAGGAGATCACCGAAGGCGAGCTCTTCATCGGCGACAGACTCGTAAACGACGTAGCTCCTAAG
>CAYZHW010000020.1:0-16068 GCA_964478105.1 uncultured Lachnospiraceae bacterium
TGAGATCGAGGAATATCTTGTGTCCTCTCTTCTTGATCTCTCTTACAATAGAGGTGCCTTCCGCGTAGTAGAGCTCCATACCGATCTTGTCAATGGGCTTTCTTGCTGTGAACTTGTCAAGAAATGCAAATGTCTTTTCCGCGCTGTCAAAATCACATGCAATGATTACGTCTTTTCCCATTACTTTACTCCTCCGATTATATCACTTAAATTTTCAATTCCGTACTTTTCCATAACCTGCGGAAGATCCTCTATGATCTTCTTGCAGGCAAAGGGGTCAACAAGGTTTGCCGCGCCAACCTCGACTGCAGTTGCGCCCGCGAGCATCATCTCAATAACATCCTTTGCGCTTGACACGCCGCCCATTCCCACAACGGGAATGTTAACTGCCTGTGCCACCTGATATACCATTCTCACTGCTACCGGGAATATTGCGCTTCCCGAGAAACCGCCCATCTTGTTTGCGATAACAGGGCGTCTTGTGCGAAGATCTATTCTCATTCCGAGAAGCGTGTTTATAAGACTGATACCGTCGGCGCCCGCCTCCTCGCACGCTTTGGCTATCGAAACGATGTCGGTAACATTGGGTGAGAGCTTGATGATAACAGGCTTTGTCGTGACCGCCTTGACCGCACGCGTAACCTCTGCCGCCGCCTCGGGAGACGTACCGAAGCTCATTCCGCCGCCGTGTACGTTGGGACAGCTTACGTTGACCTCAAGCCATCCGACCTGTTCGCATTTATCTATCTTTTCGCAAGTGTAGACATATTCGTCAACCGAGAAACCCGAGATATTCGCCATAACTTTTTTATCAAAGCATTTTGCAAGCTTGGGAAGCTCTTCGGATATTACCTTCTCGACACCGGGATTTTGAAGTCCTACCGAGTTTATCATTCCCGCGGGGCACTCAGCTATTCGGGGTGTAGGGTTGCCGAATCTCGGCTCTTTTGTCGTTCCCTTGAAGGAGAATGTTCCGAGAACGTTTATATCGTAAAGCTCCGCAAATTCGTATCCGAATCCAAATGTGCCGCTTGCGGGGATCACAGGGTTATCAAGTGTGATGCCGCAAAGTTCAACCTTTGTGTTTACCATATGATCTCCTCCTTTACAAGCACGGGACCGTCCTTGCAGATTCTCTTGTTACCGTACTTGGTCTTGCAGCTGCATCCCATACACGCGCCGAATCCGCAGCCCATTCTCTCTTCAAAACTGAGCTCGCCGCTCGTCTTTGTTGTATCATATACCGCCTTCAGCATCGGTCCGGGACCGCAGGTGTAGAAGTAGCTGTAATCAAGTCCCTTTGTTACATCGATAACAAATCCCTTTGTGCCGACACTTCCGTCGACCGTTGCAATGTATACTTCTGCCCCAAGAGCGGTAAACTCATCGGCAAGGCATACATCTTCACTCGTATTAAATCCGAGCACGGCCGCTACCTTTTTGCCCTCTTTTATAAGCGCCTCGGCAAGACCGAGCATAGGGGGCGTTCCGACACCGCCGCCGATAACAACGGGGGCATCTCCGCTTTTTGTTGTATCAAACCCGTTTCCGAGTCCGACAAGTACATCGAGCTTTGCGCCCGAAGCGAGCGTGCTCATATACTCTGTTCCCTCGCCTACCACTTTGTAGACGATGGTGATCGTGTTCTCGTTATATCTGCATATCGAGATCGGGCGGCGAAGATAGAATCCGTCGAGCTTGATGTTTACAAACTGTCCGGGTGCCGTTATCGCCGAGGTATCGCCCTCAAGGATCATCTTGTAGATGTCCCTTGCAATTCTTTCATTGTAAATGACTTTATATATTCCCTGTTTCACGGTGCATCTCCTTTTTCATTCTTTGTACGCGATCTTTCCGTCGACCATCGTCAGTTTGCATTTTCCGTATACTTCCCAGCCATCAAAGGGAGTGCTTCTTCCCATAGAGAGGAAGTTTTCGGGAGCGATCGTATATTTCGCACCAAGATCATACACACAAAGATCGGCAGGCTCGCCTACTGCAAGCGCACTTCCGATACCGAAGCGTTCACCGGGATTCGTGCTCATAAGAGAAATAAGCTTCTCAAGTGTGATGACGCCTTTTTTTACAAGGTAGGTGTATAAGAGCGGAAACGCGGTTTCTATCCCGACGACTCCCATCATACTCTTCTCAAGTCCGCGTGATTTTTCCTCTTCGGAATGCGGTGCGTGGTCGGTCGCGATCATATCTATCGTGCCGTCGCAAATACCTTCGACAAGCGCCAGCCTGTCCTTTTCGTTTCTGATGGGGGGATTCATCTTGAATCTTCCCTCTTCCCTAAGGTCCATATCGTTCATCAAGAGGTAGTGCGGTCCTGTCTCACAGGTGATATCTACTCCCTCGGCCTTTGCACGGCGGATGATATCGACGCTTTCCTTGGTCGAAATGTGACAGACGTGATAAGAGACACCCGTTTGCTTAACAAGTTCAATATCGCGTGCTATCGGTCCCCACTCGCTCTCGGAGCAGATGCCCCTGTGTCCGTGAAGACGTGCGTACTCTCCGTCGTGGATGTATCCTCCGCGAAGAAGCGAGTTATCTTCGCAGTGAGCGACGATCATTTTGCCGAGCGATTTCGCCTTCAGCATCGCGGCCTTCATAAGCTCGGGAGTCTGCACACCTTTGCCGTCGTCCGAGAATGCGATAACATCATCTGCCATCGCGTCCATATCCGAGAGTTCACATCCCTGCTGTCCCTTCGTTATGGTACCGTACGGATAGACCTTTATTGCCGCGTCATTTTTTATTATGCCGAGTTGCACATTAAGACTCTCGCGCGAATCGGGACAGGGCGAGAGATTGGGCATCGAGCAGACCGCAGTATATCCGCCGTGAGCTGAGGCGTTCGTTCCGCTCGCTATGGTCTCTTTATAAGAAAAACCCGGCTCTCGAAGATGCACGTGCACATCAACAAGTCCCGGGAAAACTACGCAATTATTCAATTCAATAACAATGTCGGCGGGCACGGAAGACAATGACGGAGCGATGTCCGCAACTATACCGTTGTCAACAAGAATATCGGAACGTACGAATTCATTTTTCAAAAAAACACTTGCGCCAGAAAGAATGTATTTCAAATCAGCCGCTCCTTCCGTAATTACAACTTTATTATATAATAATACTATATAAGTATATCATAAAGGGCAATTATTGTCAATGGAGATAATGCACATTTTATCGAATAATGTTTACATCTTTCTGTTTATTTTTTTGTGGGTTTGTGCTATAATTAAGCCGATCCAAAATCAAAAAGGAATTGAAATTATGAACGAGAATAAATATCTGTACGTCATTTTCTCTAAAACAGACACCTGCATAGGCAAAATAATACGAATGGCGACGCGGCACGAATACAACCACGTCTCGCTCTCGTTTTGCCCCAAGCTCTGCAAGATGTTTACCTTTGCCAGATATCGCAAAAATTCCCCGCTTGCAGGCGGTTTTGTCTGCGAGAGAGTGACCCGCTATCTCTTTCCGGACCGCGATGCAAAAGTAAAGATCTGCCGTCTTCTGATAGAGGACGAGGAATACCAAAAACTAAAGCAAAGAATGGCAAGATTTACAAAAGAGGGCAAAAAAATGCGATACAACAGTTTTGATGCACTTGCCCTTCCTCTCGGACTCGATATTAATATCAAAAATACATATACCTGCCTTGATTTTGTATGCGAATCCTTGGGTATCTCGGTAGATTCCATAGTTGAGCTTGAAAACATACTCGAAAAATACCGTATATACGAAGGAAGCCTCGCCGAATACGTAAAGGATTATGAGCTTCGGGATCTTGATTATTTTGATCCGATAAGCATCCCCGAGATCGCGTGCGACACGGTAAAGCATTTCACAACACTTATAAAAAGACTGCTTGATTAGTTTCAAGCAGTCTTTTTTTGCATTTATCACAAGCGTTTTGCTGATGCAAAATTCATCCGAACACCTCGCACGCCGCAATGATATCGAGCTTTGCAGGATCTATTTTATCCCTGCCGTAAGCATCGAAAAACCTGTCGCGGTACTTGTCTGTTTTAAAGTTATACGCAAGCGTCCACGCACCCCAAAAAAAGGTCGATATGACGGTCTCCGACACCGCCGTTTCCAAGGTCGATAAAACCCGAAAAATGCCAATCGTCAAGCATTATATTGGGCAGGCAGTAGTCACCGTGAAGAAGCGTATCGTTTTTTAATTTCGACTTGTTTTCACGCGCAAACCGATACGCCTCATCGGCGCTCATTTTCGACATATGTAATGGCAGGTACGACAAGTCGTACTGCCCTTTTTTATAGTTATTTTCCAGGGTCAGAAAATAATCGTCCATCCTGTTTTTAACGGGGCAATCGGCAAAATCAAGCGAGTGCAACTCGCGCAGTTTCACGGCGATGATATCGCAAAGTCTCTCGGGTTCTGCGAGATACCTTGCATCGCAACAATCCTCTCCGAAAACGCGCTCTGTGAGGAGCCAGTCCTTATCATCCGACAGGTATTCTATCACGCGTGCACCAAGCCCCTTAGCGTAAAAATATGCGTCCAATTCGGCTTCTTTTCTAAGTGTGCCTTTTGGGGAAACTTTAAGAAAATATCCTTTGTCACGCTCAATATAATAAACTCTTGTCTCGGGCGAACACGAGCTGTCATATACATCAGCGCCCGAAAGTATCGGTGAAAAGATGCTTGGAAAAGCGTCTTTTTCAAGTTCTGTTTTTGTTCTTTTCATATTACGCGCCAATGTTGTCGTCGGTGTAGTTTTCCTTTACCGACCTGTTAATCTTAAGGCTGTCCTTGTCTATACCGAGAGCTTCGCAGATAACAGAGAGCACGTGTCCGCCGACAAGAGCTCTTCCCTCATCGGTGTTAAAATGTGTCATATCCGAGCGGCATTCCTTAGGGCAGTTTTCGGTAACAGCATAAAGGTCGTTTATTTCAACTCCGCGCGGTACAAGTACACTTTTTGCAATGTCGTTATACTGCACGATCTCGCGGTTATAACGGCGGAATCTCTTGCTGTATCCT
Source organism: uncultured Lachnospiraceae bacterium (assembly GCA_964478105.1). Lineage (GTDB taxonomy): Bacteria > Bacillota > Clostridia > Oscillospirales > CAG-272 > CAYZHW01. The sequence continues at coordinate 5,027 of CAYZHW010000020.1, forward strand.
TCTTCTACGACATTCGTGGATGTAGCAAAGATCATCTTCGCCTCGGGATAGAGCATACGAAGTCTTTTATCGAGGCGTCCGATAACATTTTCATAGTATTCGGGTGTTGAGAGCGGGCCGTCATCATAGAGATTGATAACATCCCAAAGCCCAACATTCCAATGCACAAGATCGATATCATCGGGCCAACCGCCCTTTTCTTTCCAATCGTGTGCCATACGGAGAAAATATTCACCGAAGCGCACGTTTTCATCGGGATAGTAGACCTCTGCCACACCCTTGAGTGCTTCCTTTATGTATTTATCGTATCCCATTCTGATGGAATCTCCCAAAAGTACGATCTTTTTCATTTTTTACTCTCCTTTGCCGTTTTATTATCCTCTGCGCGGCTGAGCAAAAACACTGCAAAAAGTATAAGTATTATACCGCAGGCCGATGCGATGCTTAATTTTTCGTTTAAAATAAGAACTCCGAACAGGGTCGCGGACATAGGCTCGATTATCGCAAGTGCCGATGCCGTGCCAACGGGGATAAGCTTAAGTGAGGTTGTATATATGAGATAAGGGGCGACCGATGTAAGCACGCCAAGCCCTACTGTCAGCGGCAGTATCCGCATCGGATCATATGCGGTAAGCGAAACTATTTCTGCCGGATCACACGCAAACAGGGTTATTATGAGCATTACGAGAAAGCAATAAAAGGTCACCGTTATCGGGCGGTTTCCTCTCTTCATCTCGAGCTTAGAAAAAATATTATATGCGGCGTACGAGATTCCCGCAAGAAATCCCATCGCCACACCGAAGGCATCAAAATTCAGTCCGCCTATAATGCCCGATACAAGTGCACATCCGACAAGCATACAGAGCACCGACACGCCCTTGAGAGGTGTGAGTTTCTCCCCGAGAAATGCTACCGAAAAGACCATAACGAGCACGGGCGCGGTGTACATAAGCACGACCGCGGTAGAGACAGAGGTAGCCTGCATAGAAATATAATAGCAGGTCGCCGTACCGAATATACCGATACCGCACCCGATAAGAAATGGGATCTCGGAAAGCCTTACTTTAAAAAGGCTTCTGTCGCGGATGAGCATATAGACCGCCAGAACCAGAACAGACACGGCGGCTCGCCACGCGCTCATCTGCACAGAAGTAAAACCGTATGGTGCCAACGCGTGAACAAACAGCCCCGATGTGCCCCAGAGCACACCGGCGATAATTATATAAATAAATGCTTTTGTTTTCATCTTGTAAATGTTATCCTTGAAGGTTCGTCCTCAAGCTGAAGATCATAACTTTTGGCACTGAGAAGAAAGTCCTTTACTCCGAAGCAATCGGTAATATCGTCCGGCATATAAACACCGCAGTAGGTACGCCTTGTGTCAGCGTGATAATCTCCGCCCGAGGTGACAAATATTCCGTGCTTGTGTGCAAGGGTGCAAAAATAGTCGGTGTGTGGCCCGTCATATTTTATGTGATTGTTAAGCTCCACTCCGTCCAGATATTCGGTGTCAAGCAAAACATTGTTTCCGCCGCGCATAGGGTGTGCTTGAACAAGTATACCGCCCTCGCTTTTAACGAGACTGTACAGCTCTTTTTGCGTCATATCATAAAGCCTCAAGTGCCTTTTATGAAATTCGTCGTCGACGCCGTAAATAAGCATATGAACATCCTGACAAAATTCCATAGTAACTTCTATCCCGAAAAACACACGGAATCCGCACAAATCTCCAAGCTTTTTTGTCTCGCGGTACTCGTTTGTATATCTTTGGTTAAACTCGGGAATTCCCATCGCCTCAACATATTTTTTCGTATAATGGTTACAAAGAACGAATCCGTCAAGTCCAACAGCTTTGGAATCGTCTATCATCCCCGCCGCATCCTTCTTTGCGCAATGGCTCACTCCCGACGAGTGGGTATGCATATCTATAAGCATAATTATGACCATAGCTTTTGCTTTTGCAAAAGTTTCCTTTCTCTTTGGGAATTGGGGCTGGTTTGCGGCAAAAGCCGCAAAACCGTGTTTGAAAATTTATTTTCAAACTTATACTCCTTTATTTTTGCACTGTCAATGACAGATGTATTGTATATCGTGTCCTTTTTAACACTTCAATGACAGTTTTTGCACGCTTCATATCCCATAGACTCGAGCTCGGACGGCGTGCCGTAAAAGCTCTTTTTATTTGTTTCTTTTATCTTTTTTGCAGAGGAGCAATCCTCAGTGTGATATTTCTTTGTGTTGGTATTAAGTATGTATTCTCGCGCATCGGCAACAGCAGACGTTGTCTCCGGCTCTTTTGCAGTTTCGGGAGCTGCAGTCGTTTCGACCTTTGCTGTAGTCTCGGGAGTTGCCGCTGTAGTCTCGGGTGCTTTTGTTGTTTGAGGCAGTATGGTCGTATCGGGTGCCGTTGTGGTCTCTTCATCTGATACAACCGTTATTTTTATCATCTCGCTTCTGACTGTTCCGTCGGATGTTGAAACATATACCGTTGTCTGCCCGTCCGAGAGCGCCGTGATCTTATAATAAACATAATTTGTAAGCACGGTCTTATCATATTCGAAGGAAGCCACACTCGGATGAGTAGTTATAAAATGCAGATCTGAAACAGAAAAGCTGTCGTTCCCGTTAACTACTACATATCCGCTCTCGTTCTCTCCTGTTTTGAGCTCGATATCGGGCTTGAATCCTGCATAAAATACGATCTCATCAATACCTGTCGATGATAGCTCCTCGGCTTCTTCTTGCGAACAGGATATCGAAACAAAGCACATCAAAATACACAACAAAAATGCAAATAGTCTTTTCAATATTAAATTCCCTTCTCAAGCCACGCCATCAGACTTGCCAAGTGTTTTTGTCCGTCACGTCTTCCGATATCGTAAACGCGCTCGACGTTTTTAACATCGTTTTCAAGTCTTCCTATATCAAGCGGAGCAGCGGGACAGATAACATACGCACTGCCCTCGCTTTCAAGTTCGGCTATCTTCTTTTTTGTATCGTTGTATCTGTTATGATGATCCTTGAGCGCCGCGACAAGCTTCGGATATTTACGGTAGACTATCGGTGACATAAAACGGTGCGCAGGCTTTCTTATGTGATCGGCAGGACGTGTAAGCACGAGCACGTTGCGTTCATATCCCATATTCATAAAAGCCTCGACCGGTATACTGTCTGTACATCCGCCGTCAAGATACTTCTTGCCGTCTATCTCGACTATCTGCGAAAGGTACGGAAGCGTAGCAGATGCGCGAAGGTAATCTATCTGAGCTCTCATATCTGTAATTCGACAATATTCCGCCTCGCCCGTCTCGATATTCGTACAGGTCGCATAAAAAGCGGTCTTATTCGATAAAAACGCCTCGTGATCGTATGGATCAAGCACATCGGGCAGTTCGTGATAGCAAAAATCAACGCCTACAACATTTCCCGTTTTGAAAAAGCTCTTCATACTCATAAAACGGTAATCATTGCAGTATTTTTTGTAATATCTTATACTTCTGCCCTTTTGCTTTGACAAAAACGAACAGCCGTGGATAGCTCCCGCAGACACACCGATAACTCCGTCGAAGCTTATCCCGTTTTCCATAAACACATCTAAAACACCCGCGGTGTAAATGCCTCGCATTCCGCCGCCTTCAAGCACAAGTCCGGTCATACCTCGATCTCACCTTCGTAATATTTTTCCTGAAAATGCACCGCATCTGCTATTTCCTCACGTGTAAAGCTCACACCGACAGGTGCCGCCGCGAGCTTGTCTTCGACGTCGTTATAGCGGTGCACTATACCGATTATCTGCACCGTATACTCATTTACAGATGTATCGACGCCGAGCAGATATACGTCGAGCTCCTCGCCGTCTCCGCCGAGAACTCCGGGGATGTATCCGTAATTTATCGGATAGACAAGGTCATATTTTTCCTTGTGGTGTACGTAGCCTATCGGACGGTCGATCTCTATTCTGACCGTCTTACCGAGGTATGAGCGCACCTGCGCTTTTCTTTCTTCAAAGGTCATTATTCTCTCCTGTTTTCACTTTTCAATTGCTCGAAGTATCGCTTCTCTCTGCTTGGCTCTTGCCGAAATCGAAAGCGAGCAATGAGTGCGGTTGGGTATCTCTATGTAAGCTATATCGTGATCTTTTTTCATCGCGTCGACAAATCCGTCGGAGTGCATTTTCTTGTTCACCGCTTCGGCATATTCATGCGCGTCCCCCGAGTCGCTGTTATACATCTGCATATTGCCAAGTTCTGTAAACTCAAGCACGATCCCCTTTATTTCTACCTTTATCAGCTTATCGTTAGAATACGCAAAGCTGCGCAGGGGTTAATATGTAATTATTTTTTCAATATACGGCTACCTTACATCATTTCCTTTGGCATAGGTCTGCGCTTTGCGGTAAATTCAAGCGCGGTTATCTTGATGACGCTCACGACCTCAGCCATTCTGTCATCAAACGAAAAATCCTTACCCGTTTGAGTCTTCATAAAAATGGAAAGACCGCGTCTTTTTTCGTCCATATCCTCAAGTATCTCAGCTGTACCGCGCCCCATAACAGATGCATATGCAAGTCCGTATTTGCAAGCTACGTCAGATTCAAACGGAACAAGATCGCATTCCATCTCAAAGAACACCTTTGGATTTGCTCTCATTGCATCTATTTTGCGACCGCGTCTTGCACCGTGAAGATAGAGGGTGAGCACTCCGTCCTCAATCGTATAACCGTAATTCATCGGTACGACATAGGGCTCGTCGCCGTCGATCATACCTACGTGTACTATCTTAGAGCGATCAAGTATGTCCTTTATCTCGGTAATATCCGTAACCTCACGCTCACGTCTTGTCATTCCTCTCATTTGCTTGTCCTCCTGTGTAATTATGCTTTTTTCTTTGTCTTTATCGTTGCGGCGTAGGCACTGTTGCAAAGACCGAGCACGGCCGAGATTATAAAGAGCAGTTCAACTCCGAGCACCTGCCATACCCAACCGCCGAAAAGTGCGATAAATATTGTGATAACGTGGTTGATCGAGACGCCAGTAGATATGGTCGCCTTTACCTCCTCGGAGCTGTCCGCGAGGTCCTGCACATATACATTTGATGCCATAGATGCCTGCGAGATTATCGCATCTAGCACGTAGTTCACACAACACACGATAAACGCGACATTCTTCGGAAAGATATGGTGCGCGAATCCGTAGAAGAAGCAAACAATGACAAGGATGAGCGTATCCGCTACCATTACCGTCTTGTATCCGAGCTTGTCGATGATGCGGCCAACGATCGGAGATGTAAAAAAGCAGGCTATTGCCGAAACTGCAAAGAGCAGGCTTATCGTAGCAGCATTTGCACCGTAGCTGCGAATGAGCACGTACGGACCGAAGGTAAAGAACACCTGCTTGCGCGCGCCGTAGAACATCTCGAGCATATAGTATTTAGTATACTTTTTGTTAAAATAAAATCTTCTGCCGCTCGCATCGGTCCGGCTCTTCCCCTTCATACGAAGCGCATAAAACGCGCTGATGCCCGCAAGCGCAGTCGCAACACCGAAGAAGGCTGTATAGGGCTGATCGGCCGTAAATACAGAAAACACAACGACGATGACTATGTAGCCGGCAAGCATACCTATCTGCGTTGCCGCATTCTGCGCTCCGAGTGCTTCTCCGCCCCGCCCCGTCTGTGAATACTCGAGCGAGATGGTACTCTTCATACCGAGCTGTATATGCTCGCCGAGCGAGTACATACAGATGGCAATGGTTATAAGCACCTGTGTGGGAGGCAGGATCGCGTGAAGTCCCATACCGACAAGCATGATAAGTGCGCCCATCTTATAAAGCGATTCGGCAGAAAGCATAAAGAACGCCGCAAGGATAAACACAAGAAGCACTCCGGGTATCTCGCGGAAGAACTCGGTCACTCCGCGCCCCATCTCCCCGAGCTGTACAATCTCGGAAAGATAGTTATCGAGCATACCCTTATAAAGACCGCCCGAAAGCCCGGTGATAAGTACAGAGAGCAAAAACAGTTTAAATCCGCTTCCCTCCTTGAATATTGATTTCAGATCAAATATTGTTTTCTTCATTTCAAAAGTGCCTCTTTGTTTGTCAAATACAAAATATCTTCTTTTTTGCTCATCATCGAGAGAAATTCCTCAAATCTTCCCCACGTGTCGCGTGAATCGAATTCGTAAGAATGTCCCCAGATGTAAAATATCTTTTTTTCGTCGGTCTTAAGCGAGAGGAATTTTTCTCCCAGAGAGAAAAGATCGTCCCATTTCTCGTGATGCACGGTAGGATTAAATTCATACAGGTTCTCTTGACGGTCAAAGCTGCCCGAGGAAATTATCGTGCGAGCATATTTTACACCTGTGTCTTGGCGAAGTATCTCCGAAACACGACTGTCGTAATTCACACCGCCACAGGGATAAGCAAAGCCGCAAACATCATAACCGCAAAGCTCCGAGAGGCGAAGTCTGTCCTCCTCGACCTGACGGATTATCTCTGTCTCATCGTCGATCTTGGGCAGACGGGGATGGTCGATAGTATGAGAAGCGACCTCATGATCTGCATAGATATGTCGAACGTCCTCTGCCTTGACCTTAGTGTGCGAGACGACCGAGCCGTCACCTCTTGTCAAGGATCCCTCTTGACCTAATTTGCCCGAATTCAAATTAAAGGTCGCCTTCATACCGTATTTGTTAAAAAGCTCTATCAGGCGTATGTCCTGCGTTACGCCATCGTCGTAGCTGAATGTAAGTATCTTCATAGCTGATCTCCGTAATATATCTCTTTCAAATAGCCCGTTGCAGCCCCCACCTTTTTGCCGTCAAGCAGGTGCTTTTTCATTCTTCTTTGAAGCGAGGTCTCTTCAGGGAGCGACTCGCTTACCCCGTTATGTCCGGGGAATACATATCCCATAAACCAAGTAGCATCGGGATCTGTTTTGGTTATTTCAAACATGTCCATAAACGCGCGGATCCTTGAGCTCTCGTCAAGCAGCTCTGCCATTGCCGGAGCAAGCATCCAGGTATGGCAGGATATGCGTGCATCTGCCCATTCCGGAAAGAATTCTTTTCTGAACAGACAGAATTCTCTCAATGAAGCAAGCATATCCTCTTTTTTTATGCTTCCGTCGGAGTGTATATGCAGTGATATCTCACCCTTGTCCGAAAGAAATTCATAAGCAAGCGCGCCGATGCGGAATTCATTAAGCGAAAGCAGTCTCGGGAACCACCACGCCAGCTTAAATGCATAGCAGCCGTTGGCGCTGTAATGCTCCTTTAAGGACCTTGTAAAAAAATACATTGTATCAAGAAAGATCTTGTCAGAGATACCCCTTGCCCTGTACTCGCCATAGCTGTACTTACAGACAAGTTCGATAAGCTCCCACATGATCTTTATTCCGTCGGGATCATCACCGACAAGCGCTTCAAGCTCCTTTATACCCTCGCTCCAGCTATCGCGCCGAAGCAGCTTGCCCTTCAGCTCATCCGAGACGGTTATGCTTCTTTCATGCTCATATTCACAAAGCCTGACTATTGTCTCGTCGGGCAAATTTATAAGTCTGTATAGCTCTTTGTTTTCCATATTATTTTTTCTCTGTCATAGACATATAAGCTTCAAAATATCTGACACCTAAAATGCGGAAAGATCCTGCATTAAAATGTATACCATCGGGCTTCATGGCAAGTCCCTTTGCACTTACCACCGCAACATTGGGAAGCTCGGATGCAATCTCATACAGTATCTCATTTACCCTTTTGTATCTGTCCCCCATCTTCCATTTGGGATCATAATACTCGGCAAGCTCGCCGAGAATAAAGGGCAGACCGTGCGCACCAAGCTCGTCGCGTATGCCGTTTATTATATTTATAAGACGATCCTTGTATGCTGCGATATTTTCGTCCTTTGTGCAGTCGCTCTCTCCCTGATGCCATATGATGCCCGAGAAGCGTGAGCTTCTCATAGCAAGCCTTGTCATCATAACCGCGTGGTCAAAAAGCACCTCTCCCGGTTGCCACTGCTCTACTCTTGTACCGCCGTCGGCGCAAGGTATAAGCCCTATCTTTTTGCCCGTGGCATTTGCAAGAGAATCCGCGAAGCTTGCCGCAAGGCCGATACCCGAATGGAATTCTCCCTCAAAAATGGCGCGGTCGATATTGATCGGCTCGCGCATCTCCTGCCATCTGCCCATTCTGAGTATATAGCATCTTTCATTTTCGATCGGGGGTACGTCGCCGATCTCGCCCCTGCCCGCCATATTCGACTGGCCTATCATTAAAAAGGAGTGTATCTCTTCATTTTTCAAATTAAGTCCGTCTTTTATCATAACGTTCTCCTTATACAGCAACAGCTTTCGCTCTGTTTTTACGTCTTTCCATCAGTCTTAATACTATCGGCCTGTTGTAACGTTGAACGATAATAAACTGCGCGTCAAAGATCATCGCCGCAACAGCCGAGATAAGGAATGCGGGAAGGCATCCCCATATCAACGCAAAGAAAATGCTTACGACCGAGATAGCCTCGTTTATCCAATGGTCAAGCTCGGACTTTGCCATAGTTGTAGCAAGCTGATCGAGCGTTCTGTTTTTGAAATCAAAGGATTCGGGGTCAAAGGTGAGCACTTTATCCTTCCAGTGCCTGACCATAAGAAGCCTGTAAATCGGCTTTTCGAAGCCTCTTCTCTTAAACCAGAAATGCTTGTAATCTACACTAAAAAGCTTAGTAACGTTTCCCATAAAAATGCGAAGCCCGAAATGATAAAGTATCATAAACGAGACGATACCGCACCAAAGAAGCACAGTGTTTTTGAATATACCCGTGTAGTAAACGATAAAGCAGACCGCCGATATTATCACTGTAAGCGCAATAACGCTGTACATAAATACCGCGGGACCGCTGAGCTTGGTTTTTTTCATATTCATCTATCCTCTTTCGCTTTACAGAATGCCCCAGACGAGCCACACCAAAAGATATCCCGAAAGAACGGCGGTCAGCGTAAACGGAACGCTTATCTTCATAAAATCGCCCGCCTTTACCTCATAACCCTCTTTGCGCAATATTCCGATACCCGTGATATTTGCGCTCGCACCTATAGGAGTAATGTTTCCGCCGAGAGTTGCACCGACCAAAAGACCGAAATAAAGCACAAACGGCTCAACAGACATTGTTTGGGCAACCCCCGTTACAACAGGGAGCATCGTAAGAACATAAGGTATGTTATCCACGACCGCAGAGATAGCCACGGAAGCGAATACGACAAGAGTGTACATAAGGAACAGATTTCCGCCGCCGAGATACACAAGTCCGTCGGCAAGCTTTTGTATCACACCCGCGCTCGTAATGCCCTCTATAACGACAAAGAGTGAAGCAAGAAGCAGAAGTGTCTGATAGTCCATCTCCGAAAAAACAAGTTTTACCGAAGAAGTGTTCTTAGTTCTTATGAGATTTATCACAACGCCGATTATAAGCAATCCTACACAAATAAATCCGTTTCTGAGATTGTAGAGAGTAAGAAGCACACTGTCCTTCGGTTCGGGAATAAAGGATGCAAGGATAAGCAGTGCAACAACGCCTATCATAAGAAAACTCGGAACGTAGTCCTTGACCTCTGTTTTGTCGGTAAGCTTAAGCGGCTGATTTTCGTGTCTGAATATGTACAAAAGAATAAACGCGGTAAGAAACGCACCTATTTCGACCGCCCAGAAAATACTCGGTTTACCACGGAAAAAGAAGAAGTCAAAGAAATTCATATCCGCATAACCGCCGAGCAGGATCGACGTCGTATCACCCACAAGTGTTGCCGCGCCCTGAAGATTCGATGATATCGCAATGGATATGATGGGCGCAACGGGAGATATTCCCTGCTTTTTGCATACCGCAAGCGCGATTGGAGCTATCATAAGCACGGTGGCAACGTTGTCAACAAACGCCGAGACGATTCCCGCAAGAAGCGCCATTGCAACTATAGCTGTCTTTACATTTTTGAATTTTGAAAGCATAACGTCGGCAATACGCATCGGCATTTTGGACTCAATGAAGAGGGTCACGATGCCCATAGTGCCCGCAATCATCATAAGTATATTATAATCTATCGCACCGAATATGTCGGCAAGTCCGAATTCAACATCCGAGCAAAACAGCGACAGCCAAAGTGAAAACACCACTGCCGATCCGAGTGCTATATAAGATCTGATTTTGGGGAATGCAAGCAACAATACGTAGGTTATTGCGAATAAGATTATCGCGCAAATGAATGTGGCCATATTTTCATTCTCCTTTTGTTGATATCTTAATAAACTCGTCCAATATCTTTTTATTATTCTCGTCCATACCGCATAGTCTCTCCGGATGCCACTGATATGCGCGAAGGTATCTGTGCCCGGTATAATATACTGCTTCAATAATTCGGTCATCAGCATATGCCATAGGTAAAAGTCCGGTGCCGATCGTTTTTATTGCCTGATGATGAAAGCTGTTTGCGATCATTCTCTTTTTGCCCACAAGCTCGTACAAGGGCGTCCCCGCAACAACGTTAACGCTGTGAGAAGGGGAGAATTTTTCCTCGGTCTGCTGATGTAATATGCGAGTGTCAAGCTCGCTCGGAATGTCTTGATAAAGCGTGCCGCCGAGCGCTACGTTCACAAGCTGTGCGCCTCGGCAAACGGCAAGTATCGGTTTATTCGAAGCAAACGCCTTTTTTAAAAACGAGAATTCAAACTCGTCGCGAGACGGCTGTATCTCGCCGCAAAATTCGCTCTTTTCTTCTCCGTAATGTACGGGATCCACGTCGACGCCGCCCGTGAAGAAAAAACCGTCGCAAAGCTCGACATATCTTGCTTTGATCTCATCGTCGCGCACATACGGCAACACGAGCGGCACTCCGCCCGATCGCTCTATTGCCGAGACATATGCGTGCTGTACCTTTGTCATACACTCGTTATCTATTTCTGTAAGTAATCCAATAATAGGTCGCATATTACAAACCTACCTTTTGAAATTACCGAAAACCACGTTTACCTTTTCGAAACTTGCAAAAGTCTCAGGATA
>CAYZHW010000021.1:0-15868 GCA_964478105.1 uncultured Lachnospiraceae bacterium
AGCCTTTTTATAAGATGGAAAAGGCTACCGCTTCAGCTTGGATAGGCACGGTAGTTGAATTTATCCACAAGGGTGAGGATAAGTGCTACGCGGAAAACGCACTCAACGAGATATTCCCCGCACTTAATGTCCGTGCTTTCTCGTATAATGATTATTACATAGACGAGATCGACAATCTTGAAGATTATGCGCGCGTTACAGCGGATATCGTACCGTTCGACGAAGCAGATAAAGCCATATTCGGTTGATCTGGCACGGGGTGGCGATTTTGAATAACAATAACACTTACGGTTATTCCAAACCGGATTACAAAAGATTCAGGCGTCTTGCCTGGCAAGTATTGCTCAGCTTCGGCTTGATGTATATGTTCTTTTACAACGGACGCCAAAATATAAATCTTGTAAAGGATGCTATGGCGACCGATCTTGGAACCACTACCGCAGGTATCGGAGCGGGTATCGGTATGGCACTGTTCTGGTGCTATGCTTTCGGTCAGCTTATCAACGGCCGTCTCGGAGAGATCGTGGGTTACAAGAGATATATGGCGGCAGGCGTTATGCTCTCTTGTGTGCTCAATGTTTTGATCTCGTTTCAGCAATCTGTTTTTGTGATCGCGGTATTGTGGGGCCTTAACGGCTTCGCGCAGTCTATGGTGTGGTCCAACGGACTCGGCGTGCTCAATAAATGGTGGCCGAAAAAGAACCGCGGATTTGCTTCGGGGCTTGCAACCTCCTTTTCGGGAGTGGGACAGGTCGTTACCTATCTTTCGGTGTCACTGTGTCTTGTGCTCAACCCGGAATGGGGCTGGCGTGCGGCATTTCGTTTTCCGATCGTTCCGCTTGTGATCGCGCTTGTTGCGTTTATTATTCTTTTCAAGGAGAAACCCGAAGATGCGGGACTGGCACCTTTTGAAGAGGAAGATAAAGATGCGGCTCTTCGCGATGCAGCTCTTTGCGCGGAAGTTGAGAAAAGAGGATTTTTGTATCCCTATAAGGTGCTTTTCAGTGAACCCAAGGTGATCGTATTCTGCTTTATCTCTGCTATTGCAGGGGTCGGACGCTACGGTCTTCTCAGCTGGATCCCCACATACTTTAAGGAAGCTCAGGGGATGGATATCAAGGGCGCGATCTTCAGCTCTATCCTTCTTCCTGTCGGACAGGCTTGCGCGATGTTTGTATTTCCTTTTATAACAGATAAGGTATTCAAGGGTAAAAGAGAACCGATGCTTGCGTTGGCTTCTGTTATCACCTTTGCAGGGCTTGTAGTGTTCCCGTTTATAAACGACCGGCTCATCGCTTCGATAATGCTCTTTTTCTTAGGAGTGTTCGGTATGGTGACGGGAGTTATCTGGGCAGTAGCCGGAGATATGGGCGGACGCGCTTTTGCCGCCACTGTAGTCGGTATTCTTGACTGGGCTGTATATATGGGCGCTGCTGTTCAGGAAGGTGCATTCGGATATCTTAAAGATAATTTCGGCTGGCCCGCGATATTTATCACTATCGGATGTTTGTACATCATAATGTTGGTGCTCACTCTTGCGGCACGCAAAATGAAAATGAAAAAGATATAACAACAAAAAGGCGGTGCCGAAATTACGGCAGCGCCTTTTGTAAAAAATAAAATTTTCTTTCGGTCGACAAAAAAGGAATAGAAAAAGCACTCTCGGTGCATATAATAATAATTGAGCGAAAAAATACAGAAAATGCACGGAAGGAGATTAGATGTGTTACACGACGATAAGACAAGGGAACTTATAGAGCGATATTGCTCGGGGCTTGACCGAAATGTGGTGCTTTCGCGCTCGGTCAATGATAAAAAATGTGTCTGCCTTAATCACGAACAGTGCAAAATGAGCAAGGCGTGCAAATACAGTTTTGACGGCGACAACACGAACGAAAAAATGATCCCCTTTTCTTAAGGGGATCATTTTTTATGATCTTTTTCTTTTAAAGAGTTTATCTAACATAAAGCAGAGAAGTGCTCCTGCTGCCGCGTAAACGGACATATAAGCGAGATATTTGCTGTCATAAGCCGCGTTTACATAGTATGTTGGCGGGAACAGGTGGCTTATCGCTCCGATGCTTCTGAAATCAAAAAATACAGGGCAAACAACGATCATAACTATGATGAAGAGCGGTGTTAATGCGCCGAGCAGTTTGATGACCGAAAATATCTGCTTGAGAGCGAGGCAAAAGACTGTGCAGCAAAGCGAATACAGCAGAGCGCAAAGGATCTCGTTCAATAGTGACGTACCCAGCCCCGAAACCCCAAGCGAGATGAGTGCTACCGCAGTAACATTCAGGATCGCGATCCAAATACAGGCGAAGGCAACATATACTCTTTTGTTCTCGGGAATATGAGAAAATGTTCCCGAGCTTTCGTCGCGGATGTGGAACATAGCGGCGGCAATACCGCACAAAACGACCACGATACCAAGAAGGCCTCTTATCGGAGAGCTGAGATAGCCTTCGCTCTTTTGCATATCATCTTTGCCGTCCGGATCTGCAGGAGAGTCAAAAATAAACATCTCTTCATTTATTTTTACACTGTTGTAGTATTCGAGCAGCTCCGAGTCGGACAATGCATCAAGCTGGGGCAAATTGTTTCTTGCAAAGTCTATATAATATGCTTTTGCGCAATATTTATATAGCGCCGAGGATAATTTCTCACGTGAAAGGCGCAGGAATACAGTCTGTTCTCGCTCTATTACCTTGACAACACTGTCTTTAGTGTCGGCAAATGAATTGATCTTTTTTTGCATATCTGCGGGGAAGATCCACGCCGCATCAGCTTCGCCCGTTCTTACAAAATTGACGGCATCCTCCGGGCTGGCTGCTGTTGTAAAACGGATTATACTGTTTTCGTCTGTCAGTTTTTCGATTATTTCTGAGGATATACTGTCACCCGGAGCCTCTTCGGCAAGGACTATATTAAGAAAACCGCTGTCTTCGTTTGCAATAATGTTGAATGCCAGTATTGAAATTGGGATGAGCGCAAGCATAACAACAAAGGGGAGCTTCCTGTACAAGCGCTTGTTTATCATCAAGAACCAACGAAATGATCTTTTCATTTTGTTCACCCCCGTTTGTTGACGGTCTTATTGCGGCGTACGGCGAGAGCGATAAAGAAAAATAGGACGCTGTACACTAAGATCCCAATATAGCTTTTTGCTGTTTCTGTGCCTGTGAAAGAGGATGCCAGACAGCCCCTTGCGATTCCCGTCGGTAAAAAAACCGATACCGCTTGAATGGTTTTCGGGAAAGCATAAATCGGGTAGAAACAACCTGAAATGTAACACATACACAGGCTTGAAAAGAAATGCATCAATACACCGCTGACAATATCGTCGGACAACTCAAATATCATAACATTGAAGGCCGACAGCATCATCAAGATGGGCAAAAGACGCAATGAGAAGGATGCGATCATATCATAAGATATATTAACCGTATCGCCAAGGACCGTTGCACCTACGCCGACAAGCGTGATCATAACGGCACACAGAAGAAACATAGCCGCAAAATGCGAAACGTATTCGCATAGAAGCTGCCGCACATAAGAAAATCCCTTTGAGCAAAGCAGTCTGTCAAGAGAGCGGTCTTTTTTTATGTTTACCGTAACATAGGGAAGCCCCGTAAACATCAGAAAAAGGATAGTTATGCCGCATATGTAATACTCTGCGGTTGAAAGTCCGTCCGTGACGCCGAGCTCATCAACTTCGATAAGCTCCCCGCGATCCAGGATAAGTCCGACATATTCAAGGCTGAGCTGATTGAGATACTTGTACGTGGGGTCGCTCATACCGTTGCCGCGTATGGCAGAATCTATGCCGTAGGCACCCTTTTCTGACTGTATTACCAGGTCAGTAACAAGCTGAGTGACTTCGTTTTTAAACATAGATATGATGCCCGTGGAGCCGGGCGTGGTTACGTATCTTATTGGCTCAACATTGCCCGAAAGCGCTTTTTCAATAAAATCTTCGGGAAGGACGACGTATGCGGAAATGTCTCCGTTGGAGAGCTTCTTTTTTGCACTTTCTTCATCCAGCATAAGGAATTCTATTGAAAATTTTGTGTCATCCAAGGTCTGAAGCGCCGTCATACCCCATTTCAGATAATCGTTATCTGTGTCTCCGGCGATACCAATGTTGAATTTGCTGTTTTCTTCGCTGTTACTGTATGTGTATAGCATACCGCCGAGAATAAGAGCCAGGCTGAGAAACATAATGAGGGTTACTGTGAGTACAAACGGAAAGACCTTGAAGGTTCTTTTTAACTGTAGGAAAAAATATTTTTTCATATTACAAGCTCTTTACAAGGTTCTCTATATCTCCTGTGTATGTGTAGGGAGAGAGAACACTGTTCTTTATTATATACCATCTGTCGCACAGGTCAAGCTCTATGACGTCGTGTGTTGCTATCAGAACAATTCCGCCGAGACGCTTGTGTTCTTTCAGATACTCTGATATCTTTTGCTTGCACGCAAGGTCAAGCGCCGCCATAGGTTCATCGAGTAAAAGTACGGGCGGACGCTTTGATATGGAACAGCCGATGGATAGCCTTTTCTTCATACCTCCTGACATTTTGGAGACCGGAGTTGAAAGAAATTCATCAATGCCGAGCATTTTAAGCACTCCGTCCGAAAGCTCTTTTTTCATCGTTTTTTTGTCATACCAGAGAGAAAGATTGTCCTTTGCACTCAGCTCCTCAATAAGGGGCGTGCCTTGGGGAACATATCCGACGATCTGTGAGCGTTGACGAGGGTATTTGAACAGATCATATCCGTCAAAAAAGAACTCGCCGTTTTGCGCGCTTTGTATACCCGCAAGAATTGAGAGCAGTGTGGATTTTCCGCAACCGTTACCGCCGAGGATACCGATGCATTCACCCGATACGGCGTAAAAGTTTACATCTTCCAAGACTTTTTTGGAGCCGTATTTTTTTTGTATGCTTTTGATTTCAATTTTCATTTTTAACTCCGAAATAAATACTTGGCGCTGATCTAAAAGAATCAGCGCCGAGTATTTGTCTTGATTTAAAATTTAGGAGATCTGGTTGAGCGCTTCGGATATAAGATCCTTGATCTCTTCGGGCAGATCGGTCTTGTTGACAGCGTCTTCGAGCTTGTCGAAGTCCAGAGTCAACAACCAGTCCTCAGCCTCATCGGTGTCATAAGTGTCATTACTCGAGGGGAGAGAGATCTTGCTTGTGTTCTTCTTTTCCTGGTCAATTATTATTCCAAAGAACATTTCTTCATCGTTCAAAAGATTGAGTTCGACTGTGGTGGCTTTATCGGAGGATTGGAATTTGAATTCAAGTCCGGGGTCGAGCATAGAAACGACGTCTGCCGTCGAGCTGTCAACCATAGATTTGAGAAGTGCGGAAGAGGGGAGAAGCGCGATGCTTCCGTTGAGGTATCCGTCTTCGAGCTTGTTTGTATCAAAATCCGTGAGGATGATATCGCAGACTGTCATTCCGCTTGCCTGGATCTCCAATTCACTTGTGAGAACACCGTTCTTGTCTGTACCCTTGCCTTCAAGTATGCATTCGCCGTATACTTCAAGCTCGGTAGCGAAATCCTTACCGTTGTGGGCTGTAGCGTAGTAGAAGATATCTTCCTTCTGGACTTCAAGCGCACGGCCTACGATCTCGTGCTTGGAATTTACATAGTCTGTGAGCGTGAAGAGCTCTTCGTTGTCGAAATCGCTTTCGTCCTCGAGTGTCTCGATAGCATCATCGATACCTTCCTTGAACATTTCGATGATCTCGCCGGCATCATCTATAAGTTCTTTTTCCTCGAGCTTGCCGAGAACATTGCTGATGTACTTTTCAAGATCCTTGTCGTTCTTTGCTGTGTTGAGGACATCAAGGCATATATTGTAGAGTGTTTCCATATCAAATTCAAGCTCGACAACGGAAACCTTTTCCGAGATGCCGTCAACCTCAAGCGTTTCACTGCTCATACTTACATTGTCAAGATTTTCGATGACTATTTTTATGTATTTATTGAGAAGGTCATTGAATTCTTTATCAGAGGGCAGAGAAGATGCGATGTCGGAGATCATATCCAAAGACGAAAGTCCGGCTGCTGAAATGACCGAGTTGGGGGCATACATATCCCCGTAGCTGTCGCCGTAGATATCTTCCATAGAGAAGTAAAGATACTTATTACCAAGGCTCGGTATTCCGATGTAGAATTCTTGATTCTCGAGGTCAACGATCACATCGAACTTAATGATCTCTGTACTGCTTAAGCCGAGGGCGAGAGTGAGAGCCTGCTTATTATCGTTCATATTGCTGTTCGCGACGACAGACAATCCCTTTATCCAGTCAAGCTCGAATTCTTCTGTTATGTTTTTCTTGAACATATCAAGGGCATCATCACTGACATTCAATGAAAGCTTGGTGTCAAATGCCATACTGTCCATAGACATTGCATCGGACAGGCTCTTGTATACCGTAGTAACATTGTCGGTGTATCCGAGGAATGCATTTGTCTCGACAAACTTGAAATAGTCCTCATCGGAACCGAAAGTCTTTATAAAGAATCCGGAAGCACTGGCAAAATTAAATGCTACCATAGTAGCAAGCAATGCTGCTACAAGGATCAACGCTACTGCGACGACAACACCCGTCTTTTTCTTCTTAGGCTTTTTTGCGGGAGTATTTGATGTATTAAAAGAAGGAATATCAAAAGAAGGATTCTGATGAGAGGGCGAAGGCTGAAAATATTCCTTTGCCTGATGATCCGACAGCACCTCAGTTTCGGGTGCGGGAGCCGGGGCAGGTGCGGGTTCAGCTGATTCTTGGGGAACAAAGCTTTTCGGCGCATCGTCAAGTGTTACTTTTGTGCCGCAATGTGTGCAAAAGGCGGCGTTTTCGGGAAGCTGTGATCCACATTTTTCACAAAACATTTTTTTACCTCGATAGTCTATGCTATCTTCCCTTTCTAAAGTGGTATACTATGATTTATAATAGTATTATGAATATTGTATCACAAAAGTGTATAAAGGTCAACAATAAGTAACAAGTGTAGCTAAAAACTTTTTTATATTGATATTTTTTTCAACTGTTGTTATAATGTATACGATCACAAAATGAAAGGGACGTCTGTATATGAATATTGCAATTATAACGGGAGCATCCGCCGGACTCGGGAAGGAATATTTCTGCGCTCTTGCAAAAGAAAAAAACAATGTTGATGAGGTATGGCTGATCGCGCGCAGACGCGACCGAATGGAGTCGCTTGCCGAAGCTTTCCCCGATGTGAAGACAAAGATCCTTTCGCTTGACCTTTTCGACGTGTCAAGCTTTGATACGCTGTCAGAATTACTAAGAACTGAAAATGCAAACGTAAAGATGCTCATTAACAACGCAGGTGTCGGAAAGCTCGGTAATATCGCTGATGAGCCGTACACCACGCAGATCGGTATGATCGATCTCAACTGCCGCGCGATGACGGCTATGGCATCTGTCGTGCTCCCTCATATGCGAGAGGGAAGTTTTATTCTCAACGTCTGCTCGATCGCGGCATTTGCACCGACACCGAGAATGACGGTGTACTCGTCAACAAAAGCATACGTGCTCAGCTTTTCAAAATCACTTCGTGAGGAACTCAAGAAAAAGGAGATCAACGTATGTGCCGTCTGCCCGGGGCCGATGAACACCGAGTTCTTGGAAGTCGCAGATATCAAGGGCAATTCAAAGACGTTTAAAACATTGCCGTATTGCGATCCCGAAAAGGTTGCAAAGATCTCGCTTGAGAAGGCAAAGAAGGGCGCGGCAGTCTATACGCCGACCGCGTTTTATAAATTTTACAGAGTTCTTGCAAAGCTCGCTCCGCATAATATCGTTATGAAGGTAAGCAAAACTTAAAAAAGCACCCCTCGATATACGTTCGTGTATCGAGGGGCGTTGTTTATTCGATCTCCGGGATGCCGGGAATAGCGAATGTGGATTTATATTTGAAGGTTATTGCTTTCGCTTCGGCACCGTAAGAAAGCTGTTTTACACTCAGAGTGCGTTCTTCATCATTGTATTTTACCGAGACACCGTCCATATGTTCCGTGATGAAATCAAGAGGTATCCACAGATCCTTGTCTTCAAGTATGGGGGCACCCGTAAGATAGATCCTGTTTCCGTTGACGTATGCAAGCGTATCACCCGGAGTAAATCTTACATACTCGTCGTTGAAGTCCGATACGAATTTAAATGATTCGTAACTTCCTGTTACAGCCATACCGAATTTTTCTGCGATCTCCGAAAAATTGACGTACATAATGTCGCCGCGCATCATTTGATGATAGGGAACAGTCCTCTTTTTTTCGGTAGCAATGATATATGTGAAATCGTCATCATTGACTTTATCGACCCTGTTAAGGCTTATAAAAAACACCGTTGCGGCAATGCCCAGCATAAGCGCGAGAATGATGAGATAAACAAGAAATCTGAATAAGAAGAGCTTGAATAAAAAGGCTCTTCTTTTTTTCTTTTCTTCCTTCATCCTTGCAATCAAAGCCGCTCTTTTTGCTTCGGCTTTTTTTCGCTCTTCGGCGCTCGCCCGTGCGAGCGCCCGACGTCTTTCTATCTCATCGAAAGGGAGCTTGGGTGACGAACCGTAAGGCCTTTTTTGCGGTGCATTCGGAGGCCTTTTTTTAGGTTTATTCATATTGTTCAAATGAACACTTCCTTTGAATTTTACTTGCTTTCAACAGCGATAAAGAACGGAGATGTGGGGGAATTGATTATCTGTATTTTTGTTGCACAGAGCTTTTTGCGGTCGAGCAGTGAGAGAAGCTCGCATACAAGCTTGCCCTCGGCCTCCCCCTCGGCGTGTCCGGGGTAGATTGCGATCGAGAGGATACTGTCTTTGTCAAGAAGCGAGATCGCCGCTTCTATTGCGGGGATGGTCGTCTCGCGCATCGTTGTGACTGTTTTGTCACTTCCGGGAAGATATCCGAGATTGAACATTCCCGCTTTTATTTTTGTTTCAACATAGTTGCAAACATTGTGGTGTGAGTCAAGTATCAAGGTGTAATTTTTTGGACATCCTGCCGCTTCGAGATTCTTTGTTGTAGACTCCAGCGCGGATGGCTGAATGTCGAAAGCATACACCCGTCCGTCCTTGCCTACAGTTTTTGATAAGAATTCTGTGTCGTGCCCGTTCCCCATTGTGAAGTCAACGGCAACATCTCCCTCTTTCAGGTGGGTAAGAATGAATTTCTTTTGTAAATCAAGCAAATCTATCATTGTTGTTCTCCGTGAAATGGATGCAAATTAGATATTCATCAAGTGTATTTTGCACGGTTTTGTTATATGCGTGTCTAATTTGTAGCCGTTTATTAATTGCGATTGATGTATTATAGTGTATAACGTTAGATAATTATCTAATTATTGCACAAAGTCGAACTCAAAGCCATAAATGTTGACAGTGTCGCCGTCTTGTACTCCGGCTTCTCTTAATTTGTCGATAACGCCGCCCTTTTGGAGCACACGTTGCAAGAAGGAAAGGGAGTCGTAGTTATCGATGTTGACCTGTCCCATAAGATTAAACAACCACTCGCCTTCGACAAAATAAACACCGTCCTCAATGCGTACTTCGGTGATGCGTTCGCCGTTTCCGACGACGATATCCTCAGGTGTGTATTCGCTCTCGTAGATGGTGAGCGGAGGGAGATCACGAAGCCTTTCGGATACAAGTCTTACAAGTTCGCGAAGATTCTCTCCTGTTGCCGCAGAGATGTAGATACATTCCCAGCCGTTCTCTTCAACGTATGCTTTGAACTCGCTAAGGTCTGTCTCTTCATCAAGAGAATCGCATTTATTTGCCACGATAATCTGTGGCCTTGTTGAAAGAATATCACTGTATTTTTGTAGCTCGGAATTTATCTTTTTGATATCGTCTACAGGGTCTCTGTCTTCCAGTCCCGATATGTCTACCACGTGCAAAAGAAGTCTGCAACGCTCGACGTGACGAAGGAATGCGTGACCGAGTCCCGCACCGTCCGCAGCACCTTCGATAAGGCCGGGAATATCGGCTGCAACAAAGCCCGATTCATTACCCGTGTCTACTACTCCGAGGTTGGGAGAAAGGGTAGTGAAATGATAATTTGCTATCTTGGGTTTGGCAGCACTGATACGAGCGAGAATAGATGATTTTCCGACATTGGGAAAGCCTATCAATCCCACATCGGCAAGCATCTTGAGCTCGAGAATAAGTTCTTTCTCCTCGCCCTTTGTACCGCTTTTTGCGAACATCGGTATCTGTCTTGTGGGGGTCGCAAAATGACGGTTTCCCCAGCCGCCGCGTCCGCCCTTACAGCAGATAAAGGGCTCGCAATCGGACATATCTTTTATTATTTTTCCGGTCTCGGCATCCTTGATAAGTGTTCCGGGGGGAACCAAAATTACAAGGTCATCGGCTGTTTTCCCGTGGAATTTTGACCCCTTTCCGTCCTCTCCGTTGTCCGCTTTGAACTTGTGCTTATAACGGAACGCAAGAAGGGTGTTTGTACCCTCATCTATTTTGAAGACAATGTTTCCGCCGTTACCGCCGTCGCCGCCGCTGGGACCGCCGTGAGAGACGTATTTCTCTCTGTGAAAAGCTACTGCACCGTTACCGCCGTCGCCTGCTTTTACATATATTTTTACGTTATCTACAAACATTGATCTGCTCCTTTATTTTACTTGTCGTCACCGCGCTGACGTATTATCAGCTTGATCGGTGTGCCTTTGAATCCGAACGTATCGCGCAGGCAGTTCTCAAGATATCTCTGGTAAGAGAAGTGGAAGAGCTCTGCATCGTTACAGAAAATAACGAACGTGGGGGGCGCTACCGATGCTTGTGTCATATAGTAGATCTTCAATCTGCGTCCCTTGTCTGACGGAGGCTGTACCTTTGTCGTGGCATCGTTCAGAACATCATTGAGCATACCCGTCGCAACACGCATATTTGCCTGATTATGGACGTATTTGATCTCTTCGAATATTCTGTTTATTCGCTGTCCCGTGAGCGCAGAGACAAAAAGAAGGGGGGCGTAGGGCATATACGATAGGTGCATATAGATATCTCGTGTGAACTGATTTACCGTATTGTTATCCTTTTCGACTATATCCCATTTGTTGACGACGATGATGCACGCCTTGCCCGCATCGTGAGCAATACCCGCGATCTTTTCATCCTGCACCGAGATGCCCTCGGAGCCGTCTATCATAATAAGGCAAACGTCAGCGCGTTCGACCGCCATATGCGCGCGGAGTACGCTGTATTTTTCGATCTTATCGTCTATTTTACTTTGACGGCGGATACCCGCTGTGTCGATAAACGTGAATTTTCCGTATTCATTTTCGACATGTGTGTCGACAGCATCTCGGGTAGTTCCAGGTATGTTGGAAACGATAAGTCTTTCGCTTCCGACGATGCGGTTGATGATAGATGATTTGCCTGCGTTGGGTTTTCCGATGACTGCGACCTTGATAGAATCATCTTCCTCATCTTCAAAGTCTGCATCCGGGATGGATTCGAGCACCGCGTCAAGCAGGTCTCCGCTTCCCGTTCCGTGAATAGATGAGAGCGCTATGGGATCGCGGTCAAATCCAAGCTCGTAGAATTCGTAAAATTCGCTCGGGACAGTTCCTATACTGTCGACCTTGTTTACGCAAAGCACGATAGGTTTGCCGCTCTTTTTAAGCATTACCGCGATGTCACGGTCGTCTGCGACAAGACCGTTTGTAATGTCACACATAAATACGATGACATCTGCCGTCTCGATCGCAAGCTCTGCCTGAAACTTCATCTGCTTAAGTATGATATTATCTGTCTTAGGCTCAATACCGCCCGTGTCGATCACAATGAGGCTTTTTCCGCACCATTCGGTCTCGCCGTATATACGGTCGCGCGTAACACCGGGAGCGTCCTCGACGATAGAACGGCGCTCGCCGATCAGCTTATTAAAAAGTGTACTTTTTCCAACGTTGGGACGGCCAACGATAGCAATGATAGGTTTTGACATTTTATATTTTCCTTTATTCTGTTATTTTTGAGATTTCTTTGTTGTCGGTGTTAAGATAATTCTTTGCTTCTTTTAACGAAACAGAATACCCGGCATTTGATCCGAGCGCGTAAACAAGCTCAATGTTCATACAGAGTTTATCCTCTGTGAAGTAGAAATGCGGATATATCTCGTACTCCGAGTAATACTGCATTATCATATCTTCAAAGTTTGTTTCGGCAAGAAGAGTCTTATCTCCGTATTCATATGAGAAATTACCTTTTTTAAAGAGCTCCTTTATACCGTCAAAATTTTTGACTACCTCGCCCGAGTTTATCTCGCGTACTTCTTCAAGATCGATATTCAGTGTGTAAACAAAGGGCTCGGGATGCGATGCAAGGCTGACTGTAAGCGTACCGTCCACCTTGGCCGATAAAAAAGTATTTGAAAGATATGTTATTGACACTTCTGTTACCTCGTAGGTTACCTCGGGCATTGTGTCGGTGTCATATGAGGAAAGATTGGGAAGCGTCGTGTCACAGTGCCTTTTCGCTATGTCAAAAAGCAGGGTGTTTATATTCTCGGCTCCCTCAAGTTCAGGATAGAGTAGTTTGATATCGCCGTAATCTTTACCGTTGAACATTACGTCTTCGGTGTGCTTTTTTATATCATAGGATAACGGTTTTTCTTTTGGCGCATCATCGATGCTCGGTTCTTTTCTGCATGATACTGTCGGTATTATACATAGCAGTACAAGAAAAATGCATAATAGTTTTTTCATATTTATTATCATAGCTTTTGCTTTTGCAAAAGTTTCCTTTCTCTTTGGGAATTGGGGCTGCTTTGCGGTAGCAATTTGCCGCTCTGCTTTTTGCGGCAAAAGCCACAAAACCGTGTTTGAAAATTTATTCTCAAACTTGCACCTCCGTGCTTATTTTTGCCCCAAAACGGCTTTTATAAGTTCTATTCCATCGTTTCCGACTGGGGTGATCTTTACGTTAAGTATTTTTGCAAGCTCTTCGTGAGACATACCGCAAAGGAAAAGGTCGCCCTCGCTTCGAAGTGTTACCGCAGGGATGAGCAGTTCATCTCCGAGGTCTTTGCCGGCCAGCTGCTCGGACACATCTTTGCCTGTCAACAGTCCGGCAACCGTTATGTTCTCACCGAAAAATCTGTTTTCAATGCGATAAACATTTACCTCGAGTCCCGCAAATACCGCGCTGAGTCTGTCTGCAATAGATCTTATGTAATCGTATGCCGCAACACCTGTTGCAATTGAGACTTTGCGCTTCTTTTCGCCTGTTTGATATTCATCGGCATATTCAAGCTCCTCATTTACAGATGTGATGAGCGAGGTAACAAGTCCGACCCCGTTTTCTATCTGTGAGTATTCCTCATAATATTCATCGGCGGGTAAGGGAAGACCGCCCTTGATATAGAGCTCGTCACCGCAGTAAAAAAGCCTTGTGCCGTGTTTTTCTTTGCACTTTTCGGCAAATGCATCGACTTGGGCGATGACGGCTCTGCATTCTTCAGGAGTGTATGGTTCAAGCGGGTATAGTCCGTCACGGAATTTTGTGAGTCCCGCAGGAACTATAGACACACTTTGCAGTGACGGGATGAGTTCTTCAAGATCGCGCATCGAGCGATCAAGCTCAGCACCGTCATTGATACCTCGGCAAAGAACTATTTGCCCGCATATGTGGCATCCCGCATCGGCAAGCCGTTTCATATACGAGAGAACCTCGCCGGCTCGCTTATTGTGCATCATTTTGCACCTTAGCTCGGGATTTGTCGTGTGGACCGATATGTTTATCGGAGAGATGTGCATCTTGATTATGCGGTCAATATCGCGGTCCGAGAGATTTGTGAGTGTGATGTAGTTCCCGTGCAAAAAGGAGAGACGCGAGTCGTCATCTTTGAAATAGAGCGTTTCGCGCAGGCCCTTCGGGAGTTGGTCGATAAAGCAGAAGATGCACTTGTTGCGGCAGGAATGCTTTTGGTCCATAAGAGGGGTCTCAAACTCGAGCCCGATGTCGTCATATTCCTCTTTGCGCATCTTTTTTGTATATTCCTCTCCGTTTCTCGAGAGAGTGAGCGTTATATTTTTTTCTGTGAGATAAAATCTGTAATCAAGCACGTCGAATATTTCATTTCCGTTGATAGATATAAGCGTATCTCCTGCGAGAATTCCGGCCCTGTCCGCCCTTGAATGGGGGAGCGTACCGACTATTTTTACCAAGTCATATCGCCTCGCTTTTTGTGATTTGGGCATAAATATCCTAATTATATCTATTATACCATAAAACAGGTATCAAAGTCAAAAGTTTTTAACAAAAAAAGAGGAAACGGTATCGTCCGTTTCCTCTTTAATAAGTATACCAATTACTTTATAACGTTTACTCTTACAACGCCTTCGATGCTCTTGATCTTTTCGATGACATCATCGGCGATATCTGTGTTGGTTTCAACGATCGTGTATGCGTTGTTACCCTTGGAGCGGTTCATCATATTTTCGATGTTGATCTTGTCCTCAGCAAACTCGTTTGTGATCTGAGAAAGGATCGTGGGAACATTTGCGTGGAATACGCAGACTCTTACCGCGCTTGTGTGAGGCATAGAGATGTTCGGATAGTTTACGCTGTTCTTGATGTTACCTGTCTTAAGGAACTCGTCAAGCTGCTGTGCAGCCATAACCGCACAGTTGTCCTCGGACTCAGCGGTAGATGCGCCGAGGTGAGGAATAGCAACGATGCCGGGAACACCTACAGTCTCCTCTGTCGGGAAGTCGGTTACATAGGATGCAACCTTGCCCGAAGCGAGCGCCGCCTTGAGGTCTTCGTTATTAACAAGGTCTGCGCGGGCGAGGTTGATGATGCGTACGCCGTCCTTCATTGTGGCAAGCGTTTCTGCGCAGATCATATTCTTTGTTTCGGGAGTGGAGGGAACGTGAAGTGTGATGTAGTCGGATGTAGCAAAGATCTCAGCGTAGGATGCGCCCTTCTTTACAGAACGGGAGAGACTCCAAGCTGCCTCAACACTGAGGTAGGGGTCGTGTCCGATGACCTTCATACCGAGCGCGTCAGCCGCGTTTGCAACCATACCGCCGATAGCACCGAGACCGACAACGCCGAGAGTCTTGCCTGCGATCTCACAGCCTGCGAACTTGGATTTGCCTGCCTCAACCGCCTTTGCAACGCCCTCTGTGCCCCCAAGAGTCTTTGCCCAGTCGATACCGCCGACGATATTACGCGATGCGAGCATAAGAGCAGCAATTGCGAGCTCCTTAACTCCGTTTGCGTTAGCGCCGGGAGTGTTGAATACAACTATACCGGATTCAGAGCAACGATCGATCGGAATATTGTTTACGCCTGCGCCGCAACGAGCGATAGCCTTGAGCTCGGGATTGAATACCATATCGTGAAGAGCCGCGCTGCGGACCATTATAGCATCGGAATTTTCAATATTGTCGCCTACAGCATATTCGCTTCTGTCAAAAACGTCTGTGCCTATCTTGGCGATCTTATTCATAAGTTTGATGTTTTTCATTTCGTTCACCTTTATTATTTAAGCTTTGGGGTTGTTCTTTGCAAATTCCTTCATAAACTCAACAAGTGCTGCAACGCCTTCGTAAGGCATAGCGTTGTAGATAGAAGCACGCATACCGCCGACACTTCTGTGTCCCTTGAGGTTCTTAAGGCCTGCTTTTGCCGCTTCGGATGCAAACTTCTTGTCAAGGTCTGCATCTCCTGTTACAAACGTAACGTTCATCATTGAACGGCTGTCACGCTTAACGGGAGCAATGTAGTAGTCCTGAGAATCAAGGTAATCGTAAAGAAGAGCCGCCTTCTTCTCGTTCATTTTCTTCATTACGTCAAG
>CAYZHW010000022.1:0-15704 GCA_964478105.1 uncultured Lachnospiraceae bacterium
CTTCGGGGAGCTCTTCGATAAGCTGTACCTTGTAGGGCTCGTCCTTCTCACGCATAAATGCGATCGCTTCTTCGCGCGGAAGCTCAAAGCGCTCGATCTTGTGGTTTTCCTTGATTATCTTCTTGATCTCGGATTCGATATTCGCGAGCACGTCGGTCGAGAATGTTACCTCGCTGTCAAAATCATAGTAGAATCCCGACTCGATCGCGGGACCGATGGTGAGCTTTGCCTCGGGGTAGAGTCTCTTTACCGCCTGTGCAAGCACGTGGGATGCCGTGTGGCGGAAGATGTGCTTGCCCTCTTCATCGGCAAATGTGAGAAGCTTTACATTTGCATCGGCTTCGAGAGTTGTTGTGAGCTCGCACGGCTTGCCGTCAACGACAGCCGCCAAAACATCACGCGAAATAAGCTCTGCTTCCTTTGCCGCGTCATACACGGTTACGGGAGCATCAAATTCAACTGTTTTTACTCCAAAATTGATCTTCATATATATTACCTCCAATTTTTTACTAAAAAAATCCTCACGCCGAACGAACGTACAGATTATTGTACGCTTGTTCGGGGTGAGGATGTGTTAACATATCCGCACGGTTCCACCCGAGCTTTTACTTCATTGTATTTAATTAAATATGCGAGGTGGTATCCTCCCGCGGCGCAAAGGGGTGCGTCTCAGCATTTCGCTCCCTCTCTTTGCATTGCACACATCGGGCGACGTGTCCTGCATCTTGATTTTATTACAATTTTTTTGTTTTGTCAAGCCTTTTTGGCATTTTTGCGCTGATTGTACTCGGAGCGCGGGTTTACTATCTCACGCCAATCGAGGTCTCCGCGGTCGAGCGCGCATACCAGCACCTCGGCGGTCGCGATGTTGGTCGCAACGGGTACGTTATACATATCGCACATACGCAGAAGGTCGTATTCGCTCTCCTCAAAATTCTCCTTGGGAGATGTGTCGCGGAAGTAGAGAAGCAGGTCGATCTCATTGTAGGAAACGCGCGAGGCTATCTGCTGCTCGCCGCCCTGCTCGCCTGTCATAAGCTTTTCTATCTCAAGTCCCGTAGCATCGGAAATAAACTTTGCGGTAATGCTCGTGGCGCATAGGTTATGCTTGCTTAAGATCCCGCAATAAGCTATGCAAAATTGTGTCATCAATTCTTTTTTCGTATCGTGTGCAATGATAGCTATTTCCATTCCAAGACTCCTTTATGTAATTTGATCTATGCTAAAATAAGCTTTCTGCGTTTTCCGTATTTAAATCCTTTCATAAGCGGGATGCTCTCGCCGCAAACACGCCCCGCAATATTGTCGAAGGCGAGCGTCGTGTCGAGCTTTTTGCGCTCGCACGATAAGAGTCCGTCCTCTTGCGAGACGGCAAGCGGGCGGGAGTACGGTATCACGCCGATTATCTGTATTCTTGTTTTGTCAATGATATCTATGATGCCGGGACGTGTGCCCGCAAGCACTGCGTCGGCGTCAAAGCTGTTGATGATGAGCCGTCTGTCGCTGATGCCAAGCTCAGCGAGAGTTATGTCGGTCTTCTCGGCGGCGCGCTGTGAGGTCGGCTGGTGCGATGCCACGATGAGCGCCATATCCGCGTCGGATGCTGCGAGCTTTATCGCTTCGCCGACAGAGCCGGGAGTGTCGATGATTATATATTCAAAATTCTCTCTTGCCGCATTTATCACTGCTTTGAATTCGTCTGTTTCCATCTTTTCCTCGTAGAAGGAGGGCCCTGCCAAGAAGAAGAGCAGACCGCAGCGCGTGTCGGTTATAAGTGCGCGCTCAAGACTCTCTTTCTTTTTTACAACGTCGCAGACGTCAAAGAGTACGCTGTCCTCGACACCGAGAATAAGGTCGAGAGAGCGGTTAGAAAGGTCGAGATCGACAAGAAGTGTGCGCTTGCCGCGCATAGCAAGCGACATTGCAAGATTGGCGGCAACGGTGCTCTTGCCGATTCCGCCCTTGCAGGAGGTTATCAGTATTACTTTACAGTCCGACATAATGCCCCTCCTATCAAAAACAATATATACAAGGACAGTATACCACAAAAACGGCGGTTTTGTCAATATAAAATACAGTATAAAAATGCATTTGCAATCTTGAAAATAAATAAAAACAGATATATAATATAAATGAACGAATTTTTGGGGGCGGTAACGATGACAGATAAAAATTATACAGATATACTTATCGAAAAGAAGCTTGTCGGCGCGCTTGGCAAAAACGGGCTGGTTTTTGCGACGGCCGAATCCTGCACGGGCGGACTTGTCGCCAAGCGCGTGACCGACATCTCGGGCTCGTCCGCTGTCTTCTCGGGCGGCGTCGTGACCTATTCCAACGAAATGAAGATGAAGCTGCTCGGCGTAAAGGAAGAAACACTTGCCGCACACGGCGCAGTATCGCACGAGACGGCGCACGAGATGGCAAAAGGTCTGCTTGCCCTCACGGGAGCCGATATCGGCGTGTCGCTTACGGGAATCGCGGGCCCCGGGGGCGGAAGTGACGAAAAGCCTGTCGGGCTGGTCTATGTCGGACTCAATTACAGAGGCAAGATCCGCACGTACAAGCTCCTCTTGGGCAGATACGGCACAAGGGCAAAAATACGCCGCGCCGCCGCCGATTTTGCTCTAAAAAAGGCGCTTGAAACAGTGAATGGGGAGATTTGATGCAAAACGTTTCTCTTTTGCAACATAAATACTATCTTTTTGCAACTTTTTTCGGTGGACGGAGTATTTATAAGATGGTAAAATGAATACTGATGTTTAATTTTTTCCAAAAAAGGATCGGTACAAAGCAATGGCAAAAACTTTCAGAAGAATCGGTGTTCTCACTTCGGGCGGCGATGCTCCCGGTATGAACGCTGCGGCAAGAGCAGTAACACGCGCGGCACTTGAACGCGGAGTTGAGGTTATGGGTATCTACGGCGGATACAGAGGTCTTATCGACGACGATATGAAGCTTCTCTCGAACCGTGACGTATCCAACATAATCAATCACGGCGGCACATTCCTTTACTCGGACAGATGTCTTGATTTCAAGACTCCCGAGGGAATGGCAAAGGCGCTTGCTAATTGTGAGAAGAATCAGATAGACGGAATCGTGGCGATCGGCGGCGACGGAACATTCAGAGGTGCAACAGACCTCTCCAACCACGGAATTCCCACCATCGGCATTCCCGGTACTATCGATAACGATATTACATCGACAGACTACACCATCGGTTTTGATACCGCTATGAATACAACTGTTGAGATGGTAGACCGCCTGCGCGACACCTGCGAATCTCACGCACGTTGCAACGTCGTTGAGGTTATGGGACGCGACTGCGGACAGATCGCGCTTCTTGCAGGTATGGCTGTAGGAGCTTCGGTCATCGCTATCCCCGAGCTTCCCTTTGACGAGGAGAAGGCTATAAACAGAATAAAGAAGTCCAAGGCGACAGGCAAGAGAAACTTCCTCGTGCTCGTATCCGAAGGACTCGGCAAATACTCCGAGGAGCTTGCAAAGAAGATCCAGTCAGAGACGGATGTCGAGACAAAGTTCGTCCGCCTTGCCCACGTGCTTCGCGGCGGCTCGCCTACACTCCGTGACAGACTCACAGCGTCCAGAATGGGCCACGAGGCTGTTCAGAGAATTCTTGCAGGCGAGAGCGATATCGTTATGGCTGAGCGCCACGGTAAGATCGTTACGGTCGATATCAATTATGCGCTCAAGGTCGACCGTATGTACAAGAACAAGCTTAAGGATGGCGACCTCGATAACTTTACAGAGGCTCAGATCGCTGAGATGAAGGCACTTTGCGCTGAAAGAGCTGCATACATCAAGGAGCTCTACGACGTAGCATATACAATTTCAAAATAAGAAGATAAAACAAAAAAGAGACATATTGCAGTTGCAATATGTCTCTTTTTGCGCACCGACGTAAAAACGGCCCGAGCGCTTATTTTTATTTATCAATCATATTTTGCTTCGTGGTCGACGGTCTCGCCCTTGACCACTTTTTCTGCGTCGTTTCTTATTTTAGCGACGATATTATGGAGCACATAGAAGTCTCCTGTGCCGTTGATCTCAAGGAAGCTTCTTCTGTCAGAGTAGCGGTAGAAGACATATATTCTCTCAAGTCCGCTTCTGGTCTTGACCTTCATAGTCATATAGTGATTCGCATCGGCAGACGCCGCTTCTTTGCCTGCATCGTCAAACTTGGGGTCGCCCTCTATGCCGATGGTAAGCAGTGTCTTGTAAAGCGACTTGAAGTTGAGCACGTCGACGAAAGCTCCGTTCGAGAGGGTCTGTACGGTGAGCGTATCGCCCGTTCCTTCGATCTTAAAGGTCTCTGTAAAGCCGTCGGCCGAGCGTATCTCAAGCGTGTCGACCGCGTCGATGCTCATTCTGAAGATGTAGGGGGAGACCCATTTGATAAGATCCTGCTCGACAAAGGCAAGCGTTTCGGCATCGACCTGCGCGATAAGATCGAACAGACCCGAGCCGACGTAGTAGGTGCCGTCCGCCTGACGCTCGCTTACAAGAAGCATATGCTCGACGCCGTCTACCTCAAAGAGCATCTGATACTTGGGATCCTTGAGCCCGTATTTCTCAAAATCCTCGTCGGTCGTGCCGAGCGCGACCGTCTTTGTTCCGACGAAGCTTGCAAGACTCTGGAATATCGAGTCGCAGTTCTCGGACGGGACGTAGCTTGTGGGATACGTCATCTTGTAGGTCGCCATCGCTTCGATGTCGACCTCTTCCTCGCTTGAGAGTGCTTCAAGTCTGAAATAGAGGTCCTCGCCGCGGAAGAAGTTGAAATAAGTGAGCTTCTTTTCTACAGAGTATTCGTAGTAGCAGAGCAGGGGAGTTACCATATTCTCGACAGGCCGGAGCACCGTGTCTGCGATGGTAGCATCGAGGATGTAAACGCTGTCTCTGCCCTCGTAGCGTGCATAATATCCGTCCTCGGATATCGTTTGGTCTCCGATGTAGACGGTGTGCTTGACACCGTCCGTTGTCGTGAGCGTGTACCATACGGGCGCATCGTCAAGACCGTATTCAAAAAGCTCCTCGGGCTCGTCGATACGTGAGAGTGAGAGCGTGTAGCCGCAGCTTGTGATAAACGAGGAGAAAAGCTCGGCTTCAATAGTCACGTCCTCGTGTCCCTCTATCTTGAACGCGTTATTATCTTTATAGAATTTGAAATCACCGTATTCATTGTGCACCTCGATAGACTGTATGTTCGCGCGCTCTGTGTGCTCGAACATAAGAATTCTGTCGGAGGCACCGATGACCTCGCCGTCTGTTGTCTCGATAGGCTCTGTCGTCTCCTCGGGCTCTTCTTTGTTTACGATCGGGACGACGACCGCAAAGTAAGCGCCGAGCAGAAGGCAAAAGACCACGGCGAGCGCGATTATAAGTTTTTTCTGTTTTGCTATCATGAGTGTCTTCTCCTAATAACAACGATAAGACCGGCAAGAAGAGATACGATCGGGAGTGCGAGTGTGAGCACCCACGTCCACATCGTAGCCTCTGCTGTTGTGATATCCTCAATGCTTGTGTCGGCAAGGATCTTGTAGTCGATGTCCGCAGGCACCTTTTCCTTACCCATAGCGCGCAGTGCGCTGTAGAGGATGTCGCGGTTTGCATACGAATTGGAATTGATGTATGCCTCATCGGCGAAGTTTACCGAACCACAGGCAAGCACGTAGGAGAAATAAGGGTCGTTCTCGATAAGCGTGCGTTCATACGAGAATGTCATAAGGTTGTAGGGATCAAGCTCTGTCGCAGAGCTTACCTGAGCGTCACTCGAGATAGATATCGCCTTAGCCGAAGATGTAAGCACGGGCGAGACATTTCTCTCGATTCCGTTGGAATAGTAGTCGCCGTTCTCGTCGAAGGTCGTCGAGATGGGCATCGCGTTCTTGACTATAGTCTTGGGGGGCTGTGCAAGAGTGCGCAGGTCGCTGTGGATCGATGCGCCGTATCCCTCTGTGGGGTATGCGGCGACAAGCGAATAACCGTTTACCGATACGCTGTTTGCGAGGTCGCGCACAAACTGTCCGCGCTCGAATTTAATGCCCCACTCTTCAAGATATTCGTCAAGGTCGGGGAGAGTCTGCGTTTCGGGGCTCATAAATACCATAAGCGAGCCGAAGCCGTCAAGGAATCTGTCGAGCTTTTCGATCTCGGAGATGTCAGCGCCGTCGGCTGTCGTGATAAAGTCTGTTTTGGGATCGTTTACAACGATAAGTCTGCAGTCGGCGGGGATCTGCTCGGTCGTGAGATCTATCGCTTTTACGTCAAAGCCCGCGTCGATAAGAAGCTCGACAAGGTAGGCGTTGAGCGTCTCGCCGTGATTTTTCGTGATGCAGGCGATGGGAGACTCTGTCTGTGTGAGGGCAAGAATTGCCGACGTGAATTTGAATTCGCCGTCATAAGCGAAGGGGTAACCTGTGTTCGTGGAGATCTTGTAGAATGCTTCCCAGGCGAACACGCGGTGCTCTGTACCGCTCTCGACGATGACCGTATACTCGCTGATGGTCGTGCCTGTGCTCGATTTGTACTTCTGGAAGAAGGAAGGATTCTTGTCGGGATCCTTGTGGGTGATCGTGATGTAATCGAACTCTTCGGCAAGCTGTTTTGCCGTCGTGTAGATATAACGCATAGCCTGCAGCTCTTCAAGCTCGTCGGGATCCATACAGAAGATGATGTTTACCTCGCCCTCGACATCCGAGAGGAGCGCCTTGCTGGCGTCGCCGAGCGTGTATATCTCCTCGGGGCTCATATCGACGTACCAGTTGAGCTTGTACGCAAGCGAGGAGAAGATGGCGTTGATGATAACGACGAGCGCGATAAACGCCGCCGTGAGAACGACAGCCGTCGTTCCGTATCTGAACTTTTTGTTGCGAAGAAAGCTTGCTCTATTCATTTTCAAACATACCTCCTTCTATCAACCCCAACGGCGCTTTTCATAGACACGCACCGTGAGGAAGAGGAATACCGCGATGATCGATACATAGTAGAGTACCGCCGCAAAATCGAATAATCCGTATGTGAAATTCTGATAACGGTTGAAGATCGATATCCAGCTGATGACCGTTCTTACCGCATAGGAATCAATAAATGCATTGACAAAGCCGATGACAAGAAGGAAGAGGATCGCGCCGATGGTGGCAACGGCCGCTACGAGCTGATTCTCTGTCAGGGACGAGATAAAGGTGCCGATGGCGATAAACGCCGCGCCGACAAGCGTGATACCGATCACGTTGCCGAAGAGCACCGCCGTCTGGGGCTCTGCGTACATATAAAGCGTAATGAAGTTAAGCGAGGAGAGCACCATCGTAATAAGAAAGACGGTGAGCGCCGCGAGGTATTTTGCAACCACCATTCCGCCAAGCGTGACGGGCGAGGTGAGAAGCAGTGCCTCGGTGCGAAGCTTTCGTTCCTCGGAAAAGAGCTTCATCGTAAGAAGCGGAACAAGAATTATGAAAAGGAAGAGCATAATGATCGCGTGCATCGAAATGTCGGTCGACTGCATCTGGAGCGTCGTGAGGCAGAAGGAGAGCGCAGACGATGCCAAGAAGATAGCCATATAGACGTATCCTATGCCGCTGATAAAATAAGATTTGAGTTCTCTTTTATAAATAGCAAACATTGTCCTTCCTCCTTATCACTTCTTTGCGGTGCCGGGCTTGTCCACGATCTTGAGGAATATGTCCTCGAGATTCATACCGACAGCCTCAAGTCCGATCATAGGCCAATCGCGCTCGGCGAGCGTGTAGAAAAGATTTTTTCTGATGTCGACGCCGGGCTCACTCTCGACCGTATATGTGTATGCGTCGCCCTCTTTTTCTGCGAGGACCTCGGCATAGACGATGCCCTGTTTGTTTTTGAGCATCGCAAGCACTTCCTTTTGCGGTCCGCAGATCTTGATGTTGAAGCGGCGCGTGCTCTCGACCGCGCGTGTGATGTCCTCGGTCTTCTCGTCGGCGACGATCTTACCCTTGTTGATGATCACGATACGGTCGCAGACTGCCTGCACCTCTTGCAGGATGTGCGTTGAGAGGATGACCGTGTGGTCACGGCCGAGCGCACGGATGAGGTTTCTTATCTCGATTATCTGCTTGGGGTCAAGTCCGACGGTCGGCTCGTCGAAGATGATGACCTTCGGATTGCCGATGAGCGCCTGCGCGATGCCGACTCTCTGCTTGTATCCCTTGGAAAGATTTTTTATAACTCTGTGGCGCACGTCCGAGATCTTTATGACGTTGCAGACCTCGGCGATGTGCTTTTGGCGATTGAGCTTGCAGTTTTTGAGCTCGCAGACGAACTCAAGATATTCGTTTACTGTCATATCGAGGTAGAGAGGGGGCTGCTCGGGCAAAAAACCGATCAGCTTCTTTGCCTCAAAGGGGTTCTCAAGCACGTCGATGCCGCCTATCGAGACCGAGCCCGACGTCGAGGAGAGGTATCCCGTGAGGATGTTCATCGTGGTCGATTTGCCCGCGCCGTTCGGGCCGAGAAAACCGACTATCTCACCCTCGCCGACCTCGAAACTGATGTCATCGACGGCAAAATTATTTCCGTAGCGTTTTACCAGATGGTCTATTTTTATCATGGCAAGTCTTTCGCCAAAAAGCTTGGCGTCCTTTCCAAAATTATTGTCAATAATTATATTCTATCATATAAATGTGAATTTTCAAAGACTATTTTTCATTTTACACCGCTTATGTGAGCATACTGTGAGCGTTTAAAGAAAATTTACAGTGATATCACCGCGAGCATCGTGCCGCGCACACCGCCCGAGGCTCTGTGCGAAAAGAAGAGAGAACTCTCGCAGGCACTGCAGTGCTCCGAGACGTCGATGTTTTTCTTAAGCACGCCCGCGCGCAAGAGCAACGCAAAATTGAGTCCCTTTAGATCGGCAATGTATTTGTCCGCACCCTTTGGTACGATGAATCTGTCGGCAAGCTCACGGCCTACACCCGAGACGGCGCCGAGATATACCTCTTCGCCCACCTCGTAACAGCACGCGCCGATAGATGCGCCTATTGCGGCTTTGATGTTCTTGGGCGACGCACCGAGTCCACACATCTTTTTGATACCGACCGTGACGATACCGCCCACCGTACCGCGCCAGCCTGCGTGGAGCGCGCCGATAACGCCGTGTACCTCGTCGGCAAGAAGGATGGGCACGCAGTCGGCAGTCTTGACGCCGAGCGCAACCCCCGTCTCGCGCGTGACGTATCCGTCACAGGAGAAGGCGGCGGGAGTGTAATAACCCATACCGCGGTGCGAGGCGTCGATCACCCGCACGTCGCACGAATGTATCTGCGGCACCGAGACGATGCTCTCGGGCGCGATGCCGACCGAGCCGGCAAAGACCGCGAGGTTTTCGAGTACGACATCATCGCTGTCGCCCCGCCCGAAGGCGAGGTTCATCGAAGACGTGTGAGAAAGTGTGCTCACCCCGCCCTCGCGGGTGGAAAAACCGTGCGGGAAGGGTAGTATATCTGAAAAATATACGCCGTCTTTTTTGTAGAACATAGTTACCTCTTGCGGGCGGAGACGATCCCTACCCTAAAACTTTTTGGATAAAAATAATTTTATTTTGAGTTCGTATAGATATATTGTCTGTGCCGATCTATGGCGGGCAGTGCCCGCCGCTACAAAACGGTTGTGCGATGTAGGGGCGACCATTGGTCGCCATAAACGATCGGTTTGGACAGATGCAACGTCTGCGCCGACCTGTGGCGGGCAATGCCCGCCGCTACGATATGGCTGTGCGATGTATGGCGATCAATATCAAATCACAAATAATTTTATTACTTTTATCGCGCTGCCCGATTCGTACTCGCGTACCTCGCCGAGCGCGAAAAATCCGTCCTTATTGTAAAGTCTTAGCCTCTTGCCGACGGCAAACGATGTGCCTATTTTCTTTTGGTATATCTCGCATCCCGAGGACGCAAGACGCGCGAAAAAGTCGGGCAGGGTTACCGCCGCGCAATCGCCGAAAAGCGACTCTGTCGGCAAGAGCAGTGCCTCTGCCTCTTCTCTTGTAAGCTCGGACAGCTCTTCGAGTGTGTGCGAGTCCTCTAATTTAAAGTTACCGCTTGCCGTGCGTATAAGCGATGCCATAGCACCGCCGCAACCGAGCTTGGCACCGATATCGGCGCAAAGCGTGCGGACGTAGGTGCCCTTCGACGCGTGAATGTCGAGGGTGTAGTTTGCTTCGTCTATTTTTTTGCAGTCAAGCGAAAAGACCTCGATCTCCCTTGCCTCGCGCTCGACCGTCTCGCCGCATCTGGCAAGATCGACCAGCTTCTTTCCGCCGACCTTGAGCGCGCTGTACATCGGGGGCGTCTGCATTATCTTACCGACAAAGCTCTCTGCCGCCGCCATAACCTCGGCTTGCGTGGGATACACGTCTGTTTTTGTAAGTATCTCTCCTGTTGTGTCCTCGGTGTCGGTCGTAATACCGAGCCGCATTGTCGCGCGGTATCTCTTCTCGTCCGAGCCGAGATATTCCGCCGCCTTTGCTGCGCGTCCGACAAGCACGACGAGCACTCCCGTCGCCATAGGGTCGAGCGTTCCGGTGTGCCCGACGCGGCGCGTGCCGTAGATACGGCGCACGCGGTTTACAACGTCGTGAGAGGTCATTTTTTCGCTCTTATTTATTATTATAACTCCCGAAATCTCTTCCATATCGTCACAGCCTTATATAATTGAATTCCTTGCCCGAGAGAAGTTCTTTTTCTCTTTTTCTGCAGGAGAAGATTATGCTTTGGGCTCCGCTTGCATCAAGCAGGGTGAGCAGATTTTTCGTCCTTGCATCATCAAGATAGCAGGAGCTCTCGTCAAGGATTAGCGCGGGCGAGCTCTTTTTCGAAAGCAGCTCGGCGAGTGCTATGCGAAGGCTTATGTACGCCGCATCTCTTGTACCTGCCGACAGCATCTCAAGGCGTCTGTGCTCTCCGTCGGAGACGAAGCTAACCAAAAATTCTCCGTCGCCGTGCGCGTATCCGCCCTCAAAATATTTTCCGCCCGTGAGCGAGGACATTATCGCCCTTGCACTCTCCGAGAGTCTCGGGGTGACGCCTGCGCGCAGATTTTCGGACGCCGTTTCAATAGACTCTATTGCAAGCTTGTATGCGGCGTGCTTTTTTGCAAGCGAGACTGCCTCTTTTTCTATTCTGTTGAGCTTTGCCGCTATCGCAACGGGATCCCTTGCCGTCGCGCCGAGCGCGATAAGCTGTTTTTCGGTCTCTATCTTGCGGTAGTTGAGCGATTCTATCTTGTTTTGTGTGAATTCTATCTCGCGGACGAGCGCTGTTGTGCTCAGTGTGTCGGCGCCCTCTACACCGAGCGCGGAAAATCTCTTCTTGAGCTCCTTTTCATTGTATGCGGCAAGCTCCCTCTTCGCGCTCTCGGCGGGAGTCCTGTATTTCTCGGTCTCAAGCTTCATCGCGTCTGCCTTCTCGGATACCGAGAGAGCTTCTGCGATAACGGCGTGGATATCTTTGCCGTCCTTGCCCCATTTCGCCGCCTTTTTTGTAAGCGAGGCGCATAGTGCCTCGATCTCGGCATTTATCTCTTCTATTTCATTTTCGCACGCCGAGAGAACGGTGCGAAATTCAAGTCCCGCCTCCTCGTTTCTGTTCGCGCGTGCGACAAGCTCAGCGAGCGTCTCGCCCTCACGTACTCCGAAGCGCGAAAGGAGCGCACACAGGCTCTTGGACTTGTTTTTCTTTGAGAAAAACGCCCCGATCGCCGCAGAAACGAGCACAACTCCCGCTCCCAGAAGCACAAAGCCAAGGCTCGCAAGTGCAGAGAATACGGCGAGCACGAGCGCGCCAAAGACAAGACAGAGTCCGCCGAGCACGGCAAAGACCGTGCCGAATATGCCCATATTCTTTTTTGCCGCCGCAAGTGCATCGTGCTCCGAGAGCACCGCTTCCTTGCCGCCCGCTTCTCTTATTTCGGCAAATATATCCGAGAGAGAGGGGTCGTATGCGCTCTTGTTTTTGAGTTCCGCGAGCGCGCTCTGACGCGAAAGCAGAGAAGCGCGTTTTTCGATTATTGCACGCTCCGCCTCGGTCAGCTCTCTTACATATTCACGGTCGGGCAAAAAGCCCTCGTAGCCTTTAACTTTTGCATATATCTCAAAGTCGTGTTCTGTTTTTTTCAGCTTTTCGTCGAGCGCGTGCATACTCTCAAATCGGTGCAGCAGCTCAAGGATGTCGTGCGCTTCTTTTTGATCCTTTAAGGTCTTTAAGCGCGCCTTGCACTCCTCAATGCGCTCTATATCCTCGGCACGCTCGCCCTCTTTTGCGATAATGGCGCTGTTTTCGTCCTTTGCGCGTGCCAGAAGCATCTCCTCGTTGCTCTTTTCAAGCATAAGGTCGTAGAGCTTTCCGCCGTGTTCGTTTTTGTGCAGTATCGCGCGGCGCGAAAGGTCAAGCTTGTCGCAGGCACGCTGGGTATTGATGCTCTCATCGGCAGAGAAGAGGATGTTCTGTATCGCCTCGCCGATAAGAGAAGCGTCCACACCCGAGATGCCGAGCTGTTTTATGTATGCGGTGTTCTCGTAGACCTCGCGCGAAATACCGAGAAAGACCTCGCCCGGGACCTCGCCCTCGGCGACCTTCATACCGTTCTCGGTGTCGATGACCGAGCACGACTCTCTGAAGTTCTCGCGTCCGCTCTCGCTTCTTGACGTTAAGCGCACACAGCGTTCGATCTTGTATCTTTTGCCATCACAGACAAGTATCATCGAGCCCGACGCCTCGCCCGTCTGCCAGTTTATATATCTCTGGCGCTCCGAGAGCTTATCGGCGCCTGCCTTTTTGTCAAGTCCGTACAGCATAAATTTTATGAAAGCGGCAAGCGTGCTCTTGCCCGATTCGTTCTCACCCTCAACAAGGTTGATGCCGCAGCCAAATTCAAATGTACGGGAGACGAGCATACCGAAGCTTGTGATGTTGATCTGTTCTATTCGCACCTGCTCTCCCCCTTAATCCGTTATAGTTCTTCCGTCGAGCGCGGCAAGCGCATAACGGAAGGCAAGTATTGCCGTCTCGCGCTCTTCGTTTGTGCCGCGGCTCATTTTTTCTTTAAGCACTCTCCAGAGCTCTCCGCGGACCGTCATATCACTCTCAAGCGACTCGCACCCGTAGATGGGAAGGGTCGTGTCCCTTATCTCGATAAGGTAGAGGCCGTCCACGCCCTCTTCTATTGCGGCGGCGACGGGAATGTATGACGGTGCGACCTCGCCGACAAGAACGGCGCGAAGCGAGGTGTCGGAGCAGTAGCCCTTTTCTTTTATCTTTTTCTCTATTGCACCGATGACGTCAAGGTCGCTCTCGGCGCCCGTTACGTCAACATTTTCTATCTCATAGTGTCCGCGCGAGAATATCTTTCTATTTGCCGACACTTCTTTGGTTTCGGGATCTATATCGACGATGACGGCACCCTTGTAGCCGGTCTCGTCAAAGCTTCTGCCCTCGGGACAGCCGGAGTATGCGAAGGTGCATTCTCCCGCCTTTTCAATTTCGCCCGGGTTGTGGATATGTCCGAGCGCGGCGTAATCGGCGCCGAAGGACGCGATATCCTCGCGCGATACGGGTGCGTAGCGCGAGATGGGCGATGCCGTGTCGCAGTGGATGCAGAGCAGATTGGCTCTGTCGGTGTTTTTGATCCTCTTGCCCGCAAGCGGACTTGTCTCAAGCTTTTCCGAGGTGAAGGCGTAACCGTAGACGTCGACGCCGAGCTCCGGGAACTCGAAGCACTCGAGATCTTCGCTTTTATATATGTACACATTTTCGGGGAAATTGACCGATCCGTAGACTCCGCCCTCGCAGTTAGCGTCGTGGTTGCCGGGAGCGATGACGATCTTTGTTTCGGGCATATCGGCAAAGACACGCGCGAGCAGGTCGGCGGTCTTCTTTGTGACAAATCCGTAGTCAAAAAGATCTCCTGCGATAAGTACGAGCGGGAATCTTTCTTCCTTCGCATATCTCATCATTGCCTCAAAGGTCGCGCGAAGCTCGCCCCGCCGCTGCTCGCTCTTTTCGGGCGGGCAGGATGAAAAGGGGCTGTCGAGATGTATATCGGCACAGTGTAATATCTTCATTTATCTCTCCTTAGAAAAAGGTTGTCATTATCCATTCGCAAACAAATACCGCTCCGCACGCAGAGAGGGCAACGGGCAGAAGCCCGAGCTCAAAGTAAGCGCACACGACGGCGACGGCAAATCCGATTGCCGAGGGGATAAGCCCTGCCTTGGATTCGAGAATGGCGGGAAGGGTCATTGCGGCAAGCACCGCGTAGGGTATGTAGTAAAGGAATGATCTTATAAATCTGTTCTCTATCTTGCGTCTGAAGATGACGAAGGGGAGCATCCTCACAAGATAGGTCACGCCCGCCATTATAAAGAGGTATATAAGGAATTTTTCTGTCGTCATTTTGCCTGCACCTCGCTTTCGATCGGCTTAACGAGCGCAAAGAGCGCTGCCGAGACGAGCGCACACACGATTATAGCAAAACCGCCCGAGAAGTTTACCGCAGAGAGTATACAGCTTAAGAGCGCCGAGAGAGCAACAGTGCCCGCGACCGCCCACGATTTCTTGGACG
This sequence comes from uncultured Lachnospiraceae bacterium, assembly GCA_964478105.1. Lineage (GTDB taxonomy): Bacteria > Bacillota > Clostridia > Oscillospirales > CAG-272 > CAYZHW01. The sequence continues at coordinate 14,620 of CAYZHW010000022.1, forward strand.
GGGGGATGATTATCGCGATAAACATTCCGTAGATGGCGACGTCGAGCGCGTTCATAACAGAGACGGGAAGTATCGAGCCGCACAGCGCGCCGACAAGCGTGCCCGCAGACCAGCCGAGCCAGGGAAGGGCGGCAAGTCCGTACATATATCTGCGCCCGACCGAGGGGTGCGAGGACGAGACGGCAAATATCTCGTCGGTCATAGCAAAGGGGATAAGAAATCTGTCGTACCATTTTACGCTCTTGTCGACCTTTTGCGAGATCGAGATCGACATAAGAAAATAACGCATATTGATGACGAGCATCGTGACTGCCATTTCGATAAAGGGGCGGCAGTCGACGATTATATCAAGCCCCGCGAGCTGACCCGCAGAGGTGAGATTTGTCATTGAGATAAGCAGGGCGCGAAAAGCCGAGAGTCTGCCGTTTACAGCCGAGAGCCCGAACGCAAACGACACCGAAAAATAACCGAGCGCTATCGGAATACCGTCCGAGAGCCCCCTTTTAAAACCTAAATGCATAAAAGCCTCCATTTTGATTGACATACACAATCATTTTATCACGAATACGCCCTTTTTTCAATATAAATAGGAAAATAATATTGCGTGAGAGGGTGTTTTTGTGTTAGAATATATCTGCTGTTTTTTTGGAGGTCGGTATGCATTCTTTATTTATAAAAGACAAAAAGTTTTATTTTAACGTGGCAAAGATAGCCGTTCCCATTGCCCTGCAGGGACTTATCACTACGGGCGTCAATATTATGGATACCGTTATGGTGGGCGTAGTCGGAGAGACACAGCTCTCGGCGGTCTCGCTTGCCAATCAGTTTATAAACATATTCCACATCTTCTGTATGGGTGTCGGAATGGGCGCATCGGTGCTCGTCGCAAGATATTTCGGTATGGACGACCGCTCTTCACTGAAGAAAACGATCACAATAATGCTCAGGCTCGTGCTCGGACTTGCCGCGCTCTTTTTTGCGGGTACGATACTCTTTCCCGAGCCGATAATGCGCATCTATACAACAGAGATGCCGATAATCGAGTACGGTATCGAATACCTTAGGTGGTCGGTCGTGACCTATTT
>CAYZHW010000023.1:0-15659 GCA_964478105.1 uncultured Lachnospiraceae bacterium
AGCTGCGGGAACGAGGTCGATAACCATCTGTGCCTGCTTGTCAAGAGGAGCAAGGTCGGATGTACCCGAGATGTTGCCGCCGACTGTACCTGTGAAGTTGTCGATGCCGAGTGCTACGCCGTACTCAGTGATGGATGTACCGAGAACGGGGATAGTTGTTGTAGCCGCCTGAGCCGCCTGAAGAGCGGGAGTAGCGTTTGCCATAATGAGGTCAACATTCTTTGTAACAAATGTGCTTACGATAGTAGCGCATGTGTCTGTCGAGCCCTGTGCGTTCTGCTTATCGAAAGCAACGTCGTCGCCGAGCTTAGCCTTAAGAGCATCCATAAAGCCCTGTGTTGCTGCGTCAAGAGCGGGGTGCTCCTGAAGCTGAACGATACCGACATTGTACTTAGCCGTGCTGCCGCAGGATGCGAAAGCGAAGCAAGAGATCACAAGTACTGCTGCCAATGCGAGAACTAAAACTTTTTTCATGATTTTCTCTCCTTAGAAAATGTGTAAATGATTTATTATCAAGAGCGTCTGCTCCGTGATACAAAATAAAAACGCCCCCATATCCCACCCTTGGGATACAGAGACGAAGACCGTAAGATTTTCGCGTTACCACTCTGATTCGCACCGCCCTTGCGGGAGATGCCTCATAGGGCATAAAATGTCCTTTCGATATAACGGTCGAAGCCCGTTACAGCCTACGGCACGCGCTTTCGGTGTAAAACTGACGAAATGTATTCGGAGCGTATCCGTGCGATGTCTTGCACCGTCCGACATCTCTCTGCGGCTACGGGAAGCACGTCCTACTTGTTTTCGCTAAACGTTTTTTGAATATTTTATTTATTAATTCAACAAAAACTAATAAATATGTACTAAGTTTACCATACGATACGGGTTTTTGTCAAGAGGTTTTGAAATATATGCACAATTTTTTGAAAAAAGAAAGTGAGATTGACAAAAGAGCGAAAAAGTAATATCATTTATATATGTATATATGGAGGACGGCTATGACTTTTCTTTTTTGGTGCGCGGGAATAATTCTCGCGGCGCTTCTTGTTATACTTATTATCGCATTCGTCTGTTTTATGCGTTGCTTTCCTTTTGTCGTATTTTGTATCCCGTATATTATACAGGAATCTTACAGGTTTTTCAACAAAAATGAACATTTTACATCGAAATGTTGCATTTTTTGTCAAAAAGAGGTATACTGTTATAGTATGTAAAATAAAGAGAGGGAAGTTTATGAACGTTTTTGTTATACATTCGGGTGCCGATGTGGATGAAGTCGCCGAGAAGATAGGCGAACTGAAAAAGATATCGCACGGATTCAATCCGCTTATTCTTAAAAACGGCAATGCTTTTTGGAAGATAGACGCCGCAAAAAAGATAAAAAAGGCACAGATGGTCGTGTTCTTCGTGGGCAAAAGCTCGCATACGAGCCCGTACATCGCATGGGAGATACAGACCGCGATAAAATACGGCAAGCCGATATATACCGTCAAGCTCAAGGAAGAGAACGAGCCGCATCCGGCTCTGAAGCTTCACGATGCATTTTCCGGTGAAGAAAAGACCTACGACAAGTGTGTCACTTTTGAGGATATCTCTGCTTTGATAGGAAACTATGAGAAGGGAGATTACAAGATCTTCAATCAGGATATAGGAGATATCGATTCGTCGATGCTTTTTGAACAGTACAAGATCTTTTTGCAGACCTCAGAGGATCTCGTATCGAGAAGACAGAGTGTGAACAGCTTTTATATATCCATTAATTCCGCACTCGTCGCCGTCTTCAGTTTCCTTGTGGCGTTTGAGATCGCTCCTTTTTATAAGATCCTTACGAGCTTTATGCTCACTCTTGTCGGTGTTATACTTTCGGTTTCCTGGATAAAGATACTTGTCTCTTACGGAGATCTCAACAGCAGTAAAATGAAGATAATAAGCTGTGTCGAAAAGCAATTGCCCGCATCGCTTTACGACGCCGAATGGGCGGCACTCTCTGACAAGCTCAATAAAAGGAAATATGTGTCCTTTACCAACAGCGAGAAGAAGGTCCCGATCCTGTTTATCGTGGTATATGTGTGTATCTTCATCGGCTCGCTAGCACTCTTGTTACATTAAAAAACAGCTCTCGAAAGAGAGCTGTTTTTATTTTATACCTCAATGAGTTCATATTCTTTTGTTCCGAAACCAAGCACCGCTGCGGCGTCGACGGTGAGTGTACCGTTACGGCTCTCGATGCGCTCGATGAGATGGTCGCGGCCGGGGTCGTCGGATGCATACACGAGATCAAGGCAGGCACGGTCAAGCGCGATCGGGTCGAGCGAGGCGAGAATGCCGATGTCGCCCATACAGGGGTCCTCGGCTTTTGCACAGCAGTCGCAGTCGACGCTCATATTCATCATAACGTTGATGTAGGCGATCTTTCCCTCGAACATCTTTGCGACACTCGATGCGGCGTCCGCCATAGATTCGAGAAAGGAGTCGTGGTCGCCCGTCCATATCTTTTCGGGTTCGCCCGAGCCGTGAATGTACGCCTTGCCGTACGAGGATGCAACGCCGATCGATATCTGCTTGATCGCGCCGCCAAAGCCGCCCATCGGGTGTCCTTTGAAGTGTGAGAGCACGAGCATAGAGTCGTAGTTTGTGATAGCTTTGCCTACGTAGTTTTTCTTTATTCTCTTGCCGTCGGGTATGTCGAGCACAAGGTCGGGACCTTGTGCGTCGAGAATCTCAACGGGGAAGTATTTGTCCCATTCGTGGTATGAGAGGAGCGCGCGGTGCTTTTCGGCGGTGTTGCGCTCACCCGAGTACGCGGTGTTGCACTCGACGACGGTGCCGCCGACATAGTCTACCGTGTCGCGCCAGAATTCGGGTGTGAGAAAGTTCTGATTGCCCTTTTCGCCCGAATGTACCTTGACGGCTACCTTGCCCGCAAGTGTGATGCCGAGCATCTTGTATAGTTCAAGCACCTTTGCCGATGTTATTTCGCGTGAAAAATATACCTTTGACATAGTTATGACCATAGCTTTTGCTTTTGCAAAAGCTTCCTTTCTCTTTGGGATTTGGGGCTGGTTTGCGGCAGCAAATTGCCGCTCTGCTTTTTGCGGCAAAAGCCACAAAACCGTGTTTGAAAATTTATTTTCAAACTTTTCTCCTTTATTCATCAAATTGAGATATAAGATATGAAACATCTTCTGTAAGCGTAATGTAAACTATCTCTAGATCTACATTGCCGTAATCGTGCACTATGCGGTTGCGAAGGCCTGCAATATCGGTCCACGGAATATCCGAGTGCTCAATCTTGTATGCATCTGTCAGCTTTTTTGCGTTTTCCTGCACTTGTATGAGGCGGAACATCATAGAGTCAAGCAATACCTCGTTTTCTTCGAGAGCTTCTTTTGATACTCCGTTCATATGTTTGACGATGAATTGCAGATCTGTCAATATTTTGTCAATAAAATATGCGTCATTTTTCGGATTGTTCATAAATTCTTACCCCGTCATACAGAATTTCATCGAGCAATGCGCTGTTATTTTCCAATTGTTTGAGATCGAGCAGATCGACCTTTTTTCCAAGCTCGGTTCGCAGTCTTTCGGCGATGCCGAAGAAACGAAGTCCCGTTACATCGGTGGAGATGAGCAGATCCACATCACTTTTTTCGTTTGCCGTTCCTTTTGCGTATGAGCCGAAAAGAATGCAGTATTTTACCGAATATTCGGACAAGACTTTAGTGCAAGCCGATCTTATGTCCTCTGCGGATAGTATTCCGTGTTCTTCATCGAACGGAATGTATTTTTCAAGCTCGGATACTAAAAACTTGTATTTTAACGTTTCGGTCTTGCCCGGGTCATTTTCATACGATTTGTAGGACCTCAGTGATACTCCGAGGAGCTCACTTGCTTTTTGCTGCGTGAGCTTTTTTGACATTCGCAGTTCTTTCAGCGTAGAAATACGATCATCTCCTTTCGTCTCTGTTTACATTATATTATATTTGTACTTTTATGTCAAGATAAAAAGTGCAAATATTGCACTTTTTGTCTTTTGACAAGGTGCAACTTTTGCACTTTTCTTTATTTTACAGTCTCGTACGGCCAGTCGATGATGCCGCCGAATTCTTTTACGTTGGTGTATCCGAGCTTCACAAGTGCATCGGATGCGATCTTGCTTCTTCTGCCGCTTCGGCAGTATACGAGAATAAGTGTGTCTTTGTCGGGTATGAGCGCTTCTGCCTTTTCGGTTATCTCGTACTCCGGTATGACCACTGCGCCCTCGATATGTCCCGCGGCAAATTCTTCTTCGGTACGGGCATCAATTATAACATAGCCCTTTTCGCTGTCCATTATCTGCTTTGCCGCTTCGGATGGGATCTGCTCGTAGGTTATCACATTATCACCTGTGCAAGAACATAATATCATTATTATACATAGAAGTAAAGCAAAAAATCTTTTCATATATCTTTTCTCTAAAAAGTTTTTTGGGGTCAAGGGGGCGTTTTTCAAAAAGCCCCCTTGGTGTGCCCCGTCATACAAACTGTGAGTTGTAGAGCGTACTGTAGAATCCGCCGAGCTTTATAAGTTCATCGTGGTTGCCGCGCTCTGTTATCTGTCCGTCCTTTACTACAAGGATAAGATCGGCGTTTTGTATGGTCGAGAGTCGGTGCGCAATGACAAAGCAGGTGCGCCCCTTCATAAGCGTACCCATAGCTTCCTGGATCTTTATTTCGGTTCGAGAGTCGACGTTTGAGGTTGCCTCGTCAAGAATGAGCATCGGCGCGTCCGAGAGAAGCGCGCGGGCGATCGTTATAAGCTGACGCTGACCTTTTGAGATATTCACGCCGTCATCCGAGAGGACGGTGTCGTATCCGTCAGGCAGGCTTTCGATATATGTGTCGATGCGAGCCGCCCTTGCCGCCGCCTTGACCTCTTCGAGAGTGGCATTTTCTTTGCCGTAGACGATGTTATCGTATATCGTACCGCAAAACAGCCACGTGTCCTGAAGTACCATCGTATATGCTTTGCGCAGGTCGGCGCGTTTGATCTTGAGTGCGGGGATGCCGTCCATCCTTATCTCGCCAGAATCGACGTCATAGAAGCGCATAAGCAGGTTGATGACCGTCGTCTTACCGGCACCGGTAGGACCTACTATGGCAATAGTTTTTCCCGGTTCGGCTGTGACCGATACGTTTTTAAGTATCGTTTTTTCGGGTATGTATCCGAAGCTTACGTCGTCGAGCTCGACAAGTCCGTCGGTCTCTTTTTTATCGGCTGCATCGGGGGCGTCTGCCTTTTCGCTGTCCTCGTCTATTATGCAAAAGACTCGCTCGGCCGCTGAAAATGCCGACTGAAACTCGTGCAGGATGTTGGCGAATTCGTTTATCGGCCCTGCGAACTTGCGCGAATACTGTACGAATTGCGCAACGCCGCCGAGCGTGATGAAGAATATTCCCGCTTGCTCGACCTTGCCGCCGACCGAGAGCATATAGAGTATACCGCCGAGCATCGCGACAAGCGACATCGAGAGGTTGTTAATAAAATTGATCGACGGGCCGAGCGTTGCGCCGTAATACTCGGCGCGGTAGTAGGCTTCCATCGCGTCCTCGTTGCGTTCGTTGAATCTGCCCGAAATTACGTCCTGGCGTCCGTATGCCTCTATGCTTCGCATTCCCGAGAGCATCTCCTCGGCGTAGCCGTTTAGCTCGCCTAACTTCCTTGAGCGCGCGCTGAACAGCGGACGCACCTTTTTTGAACGGTAGCGCGTAAAAAGGATCGAAGCGGGTACGGTAAAGGCGAATACGATTATAAGCGGCTTTGATATGTTCCACATAAATACGAGCGAGCCGAGGACCGTGTATATGCTCGTCATAACCTGTACAAGGTCGTGTGAGAGTGACGAGTTTATCGTGTCGATGTCGTAGGATATGTGGCTTATGATATCGCCTGTCGGGTGGGTGTCGAAGTATCCCACGGGCAGGGTGTTCAGCTTTTCAAAAAGCTGTTTTCGCATCGTGTAGACTATTCTTTGAGAAAGATGTATCATTATCACGGCAAGACAGTATGCAAGAATTGCCGAGAGGACGTAGCAAACGATCATCTTTGCGACATTCTCCCAAACCACGGGGAAGTCTACGCCGTCCGCGCGGTCTATCGCGTCTATTGCCTTGCCCGAATAGCGGGGACCGAGCAGTGAGAGCTGATTTGACAGAAGTGTAAACACTATCGCGGGAATAAAGAAGTACCAGACACGAAGCACGTAGCCGCCCAGGCGTATAAGTATGCCGCGGGTCTGTTTTGCCGTTCTTTTCGGCTTGTCCGATCTTGGATTATTACTTTTATTCAACAAAAGCACCTCCCATCTGCGAATCGCTTATTTCCTTATACTCCGTGCAGGTCTCGAGCAAGTGCTCGTGTGTGCCCGCACCTATTATGCGGCCCCCGTCAAGGACGATTATCATATCGCAGCTTTTGACCGAGCTTACTCTTTGCGCGACCGTGATAAGCGTAGTATCCGAAAGCTCGTCCGAGAGCGCACGGCGAAGAGCCGCGTCGGTCTTGTAGTCGAGCGCGGATGACGAGTCGTCAAGTATAAGTATCTCAGGGCGAGCGGCAAGTGCGCGCGCGATAAGTATGCGTTGACGCTGACCGCCCGAGAGGTTGGTGCCCTTTGGCGAGAGCATATGCGAATATCGGTCGGAAAGCGCGTCGATAAAATCGTGTGCCTGCGCTATCTTTGCGGCGCGTACGACATCCTCGTGAGGAATATCGCGCCCGAAGCTGATGTTTTCTTCAATGGTGTCTGCCATAAGAAAATCGTTTTGCAGTGCCGCTCCGAACATCGAAGTGAGAGCTTCCCGCGTGTATGCGGTGACGGGTCTGCCGCCAATGTATATTTTGCCCGAATCTGCATCGTAAAAACGCATAAGAAGACGTATGAGCGTCGTCTTTCCGCTTCCCGTAGCTCCGATGATACCAAGTGACGAGCCGCGGGGAATGGAGATATTTATGTTATCAAGGTCGTTTCTCTTGCCGAAATAGGAGAAGCTGACATTTTCAAAAACTATGTGCGGTGCGTCTTTTTTTGCAAATCCCTCGTCAGAGGTCAGTGTGAAGGTGTCCGGGGTGTAGAGGACCTCTGCGATACGCTTTGCCGACGCACTGCATTTTGTGAACATTACAAATATTCTTGAAAGCGACATCATCGCCATCGAAATGAGGGTGAAATACTGCATAAAGGCAATGACCGTCGCGGGCGAGGAGGCCTTGTCCGACACGCGAAATGCGGCAAGTGCGACGACCGCGGCAATGCCGAGATTCATAAGAAGTGTCATTACGGGATTGACTATGCCCATAACAGTGCCTGCCTTACGCTCATCGCGCGAAAGACGCGCGTTAACGGCATCGTAGCGGCGGTTTTCGTACTCATTCTTGGACAGAGCCTTGATGACTCTTATGCCCTGTGTGTCCTCACGCACGACGCGCACCATTGCATCGACGGATTTCTGCACTGTCGTGTAGAGCGGAATACCGCGAAGGCGGATGAGATAGATTATCGTAAAAATAAAGGGGAGCATCGCAAGCATAACGAGCGCGAGATGCGCGTCGATAATAAAGCTTAATGTCATACCGCCGATAAGAAGTATGGGCGCGCGCACGCCCATACGCTGCATCATACTTACGAAGCTGTGTACATTGTAAGTGTCGCTTGTGATACGCGATTCAAGCGAGGGAATGGTAAAGCGGTCGGTGTCGCGCGAAGAGAGATAGAGCGTCTTTTTAAACAGGTCGCGGCGCATCTTTTTTGAAAAATCGCGCGAGACCTTCGCCGCCATACGGTTTGCGACGATGTTGCACACGCAGGCAAGCGCGGCGCAAAGGATCATTATCGCTCCCCAAAAGACAACTCGAAAAACAGAGAGCGTGCCGATAACATTTTCAAGTATGTGAGTGAGTATAAGCGGCAAAAACAGCTCGGAAAGCGTGCCTGCGACCTTTATCGAAAAGCCGAGGAGCATTCGCCATTTGAAGGGCGAAAGATAGGTCATAAAAAATTTCATTTCACGTCCTCCTCAAGCCTGTCGACCGCTTCTCTTGCGCTCTTTTCCATACGTTCGAGCACGGATGCGAATATCTCCATCTCGCCTTCGGATATGCCGTGTGATATAAGACGGTTCCAATCCGAGGTGAGAGCGCGCACAGAGAGAAGGATGTCGGTCATCTTTTCTGTGGGATATATGAGAAGCTCGCGCTTGTCTTCGGGGTTCGGCTCACGCGTGATGTACCCCTTTTCCTCAAGCTGTGAGAGTGCTCGCGCGGCGGTGCTCTTGTTCACCCTGATGTCGCGCGATATCTCCTCCTGACTTCGCCCGGGCGCGCGGCAGATGGCGAGCACAAATGTGTGCTGGCAGGCGGGCAGAGCGGGAAGCTTTGCGCTTCTGTACGCCGCCTGCAGACGGCTTATTATATTAAGACTTTTCATTATCTTTGGCATAATAATCTCCAATATGGTTGCATAATCAACTGTTGCATATGCAACTATTATAACAAAGCCATCTCATTATGTCAATAAATGTTATAAAAGTTTTTGGAAAGGGGTGCGGGGAGAACCCTTTAGTAAAAAGGTTCTCCCCGCCTATCTATTCTTACTTATACAGTGCGTTGAATACAAGCTTGAAGGTGCCAAGCGCTTGTGCGCGGTAGAAGGGATCGAAGGTGTAGAAGATTATATCCCCATCCCCGACCTTTGTGCGAAGCGCACATCCGTGTCCGCGTATAAGCTCTTCACCGATGATAAGTCCGTTGCTAAAGCAATTTTCGACTTTGTGGCGCGCGAAGATCTCTATGCGCTCGTCATTCGGCTCGTATGCGGGACCGCTGTTGTGCTTGATGCGCACGTCTGCCGGCATACCGCGTGTGAGGTCGTTTTTCTCGACCTTTATGTTCAGTATCGAGCCCTGAGAGAGGTATTCCTTGTTCGCGTCATAGAGTCCGCCGTTGCCGCCGATACCGCCTGTGGTGTCGGTGACGGGCAGATCAAACAGATCGCGCACATAGATGCAGGATTTGTCCCACGCGATAAGTCTGCCGCCGCGCGCGACGAATTTTTTGAGTTCCTCTTTGCCGTCGGAGCCGAGTCCGCTCTGATATTCCTCGGGCGTGCCCGGTGCAAAGCTGTCGCCTGCCTCAAGCTCGCTCTTGGAGTGACCTGCAATGATGAGAGTATCATAGGCGTCAAGTCCGCCCGCGCGAAGAGCTTTATCGGTTATGACCTCTATGTCGAAGTGATATTGTTCAAGTGCAAGACGCGCGTAACCCATAAATCCGCTTCCGTTTTTAGAGGGCGAGAGGATCGCCGCCTTTGCTCTCTTTACCTCGTGTGCGTCCTCGGTCGGTTCGGACAAGAAATTGCCCTCACCATCTCGCCATACGCGTCCGCCTGCCTCAAGAATGAGATTTGCTTTCTTGAAGCTCTCGTTCTCGCATACAGGCATAGCATCACTTACCGTGACCTTTGTAGGCAAACGAAGCGATGCGGGCGCCTCTGTGCATTCTATCACGTCAAGTCCCATCGGGTCGATGAGGTTTGTTGACGAGGAGTCAAACACGTGTACCGTGCCGTCCTCCCAGACGGTGCTGGGCTCGACGGGGTAGGGATGCCTTGCAAAAAGCAGAGCTACGAGCGAATACCTTGCCTGCGCATTGGATACGTAGTACGTACCCGCGGGATATGTCACGCCGCCTGCCGTATAGGGAGATGCAAGCTCGCTGTATTCGATATTGTGTCTGTCCATAATATGCAAAAACCGCGCCAGTGCGCCGGCATCGTGCTGGCCGCGCGGCAGAAGATATCCCTTAACGGGCGATTTTGCACCGCGTGCCGTCTGTTCGTATGCTTTCTTTGCACGGCGGCGCAGCAGCATCTCGCGGTCGCGTGCGGCATAATAGAGCATACTGTACGATACCTTTCTTGTGTATCTTATAACGTCGGGGAAGGTCCAGACACCGCCCTCCCAGGGGTTGGGACATTCGGCGCATTTCTTTGTGTAGCGCCAGAGCTTTTCCTTGGGCACGTGTGAAGGAGATGCAAGATGCGCGTCGGCAGTTTCAACAAGCATACTGAGAACGTTGCTGTGCTGATATGTTCCCGCAAGCGAGTATATCGGGAATGTGTTGTACCACGAATCTCCCGCGACGACGCCGGCAAAACCTTCTTCTTCCATATCGCAGGCGAGCTGATATCCGTAGGACTGCTCCTCGCGTGTGAGAACGGGGGACATTTCGGGCCAGTTGGGATTGACGCAGGGCGGGATGCTGATGCGGTTCTCGTCCCATATCTGCTGATGGTGGTCAACAAGCATCTGGGGCATCCATTCGCGCTCCACGATATCGTTGATATATTTTGTCTCGACGAGATTTTCGTGTACGAAATCGCGGTTGTTGCAGTGGCGCGCGTAGATGTGATACATTCCGGGGAAGCGAAGTCCCTCGTGCTCTGTACCAAGGAACTTGTTGTACCAATTTGTTACCATTATCTGTCCGTCGGGGTTCGCGCAGGGGAACATTATGAAGATGACATTGTCAAGGATCTCGCGGGCCTTCTCGTGCTTTCCGCATATAAGCTCATATGCCATCACGGGGCAGAACTGCGTGCCGCCCGGTTCGCTTGAGTGTATACCGTGCGTCTGCACGTAGACCGTCTTGCCGCGGCTTGCAAGTTCGGCTATCTCTTCGTCCGAGAGTCCCTTCGGGTCGGCAAGCGTGCGCGAGATCTCTTTGTATTCGTCAAGGCGGGCCATATTTGCCTCGCTTGTGATATATGCGTATATAAACGGGTTGCCGAGCGTTGTTTTCCCCGGCTCGAGTACCTTGATACAGGGAGAGTTTTCTTCAAGGTGATAGAAATACTCAACTATCTTATTCCAAAGTATAAGTGTGCGGTCGCTGCCCGGTTCAACGCCGAAAAATTCAAGAGGGGTCTTGATGCTCATATTATACCTCCAAAAAGAACAAGCTATTTACCTATATAATAGCTTGTTCTTATATTGTTGTCAATGGGTTTTCGAAAAGATATATTGCACATTTTCGGCTTTTGTGCTATACTCATTTTATCAAAAGAAAGGGGAGCTGTATTATGGAGATCATCGACTTTCACGCACACCCGTATTACGATTTTCACGACCCTGTGAAAACGACAGATGAGTTTATTGCCGACATAAAGGCGTGCGGCGTCACGCGCGTCTGCGGAAGCGTGATATATAAAGATATGTACAAAGACAAGGATATGAACAAGCGTCCTGTCGAGTACTATGAGAGGGCAGTGCCCGAGCTCAACGATATGGCATATGCGCTTGCAGAAAAATACGATGGTTTCTATTATCCCGGCATCCACGTGCACCCGTCTTTTGTCGATATGTCGATGAAGGAGCTTGAGAGGGCGAAGGAAAAGGGGTGGCTCTTGGTAGGTGAGCAGGTCTGGTATATGATGAGATATAATAAGTTCGCCACCGATAATTTTATTGAGATATGCCGCCGCGCGGGCGAGCTCGGTATGGCGGTGAATATGCATCCGACCGATGCCGAGGATATGTTCGCGCTCTGTGAGGCGGTAAAGGATACACCGCTTGTGTGGGCACACCTATCCGGCTATGAGATATTTGAAGAAGAGCTTGAAATGTTGAAGAAGTACGAAAACGTATGGTTTGATATCTCGGCGCACGGATTGGATTTTCCCGACGGTATCCGCCGCACGATCGACACTGTCGGGTATGACAGGATCCTATTCGGTACCGATTATCCCGGATATTCTCCTGTGGAATATATCGAGAGCGTGATGCGTCAGTGCAACGACACCGAATGCGAAGCGATATTCTCGGGCAACGCGAAAATGTTGCTCGGACTTTGAGAGGATGTAATTTGAAAAAATACACTTTTGCCGTAATGGCGGTACTATGTCTGATAATATGCTCGTGCGGAGAAAGATTCCCTTATACGCACTCGGATGATATTCCCGTGACATATAACATTTCGGGAGAAAAGGACATACGCTGCTCGGACGATGCGCTCTTCTTTTTACACAACGGCAAGATGAGATACGATATACGCACGGGCAAGATCTCGGCGGTGTCGGAAGAGAGCGGGAACGCCGCGCATGATGACCCCTATCCCGAGAAGTGGTCCGTGGGTGAGCTGTCGTTTTTTTATGAGAGTGTTTACGACGAGGAAAACGGGGAATACCTTAAAGTCCTTGTTAAGCGGGATATAAAGTCGGGAAATGCCGAAAAATATAACGATGAGACGGTGACGCTCTCACGTCCCGTTTTTGTTCTTGATGAGAGAATATACTTTACCGACGGAAAAGAGATATTCTCGCTCGACACCGATCTCTCGGACAAGCAGACCGTTACCGAGGGCGTCTTTGCATATGACGTGATGTGCGACGGGGAATATATCTACTACGGTGTGCAGACAGAGGTCAATCTGCAAGAGATATACAGGATGGGACTGGACGGAAAAGATGCCGTGCCGCTTGGCATCGTCTGCCGCCCCGGGGCGCTTTTCATAAGCGAAAAATATCTCTACTATAAGTCTTATGAAACGGTCCTTTTTGCCGGGGAAATCTCGCTTGAAGGAGAGAAGATCTACCGCGCGGCTCACGACGGAAGCGGAAAAGAGACGGTCTATACCTTTGAGGGCGATATGGCAAACTACAGAACGCGCTCCGAGTGCTATGTCGGTAATTACATATACGCTCTGTACGAGCGCATTGACGAAGACGGGCATTACCTCAGCTTTGACGGCGGCAGATACGAGATCATCCGCATAGATATGACGACGGGTGAGACGATGATAATTAATAAAGAAGAAATTGGGGCAGAAACTACAGAATGACAAAAACGACCGAAAATTCGGTCGTTTTTTTATCCCGATACGGTTAACCGTTCAACAGACCTGCCTCTTTTGTGGCAGTCGCGGTATACGGCAGTACATTTTTTGTATTTGGCAAACAGTTTTTTCGCACCCTCTTCATCCGAATAGACCTTCCACATACCCGAACATACGAAACCGTCTCTGTTTTCTATAAAGCCTTTGACATCCTCGGGCGGATATCCGAGAAAGAGTCCTATCTCGTGCGGAAACTCATCCGCTCCGCCGAGCTTTTTTATAAGATGCTCGACGCATTTTGTGCTTTTGTCGGGGGAGTAACCGCGCTCGCACAGTATGCGCCTTGCGGTGTCATGCTGCAGGTCACGGTCAAGCGAGGCGGGGCGGTATACGTATATGAGTGCACGTCCGTCTTTGTAAGAGAGGGGCAGTACACGAAGCCCCTTTTTGCCGAGCAGAAGATTCCAACGGCGAAGTTCTGTGCGCATTTCCTCCTTACTGCCGTACGGGTGCGTGAATATATTGCCGGTCTTGATCTTTGCAAGCGTGGGCGAGCAGTGCTGTATCATAATCTCTTCGGGCATTATCTTGCGTGCTCCTCCAAAATATTCTTGAGTGCACTCATAGACGACGAGTGCGAGCGTGCGATCTTTGTACTTTCGCCCACGTCCGAGAGGGCAAGACGTATCATCTTGTGTGATACGGTGTTTGTGAAAAGAACAAGCAGATCGGGAGTGCCGATGTCGCGCATACTTGCACAAAGCTTCGGATATACCTTCGCCTTGCATTTATACTCGCCGCACAGATCCTTATACTTGCGGGTCATACATTCGTTCCCGCCGACTATTACTACACTCATTATTACTCCTTTGAGTTAGTCTAAACTAACTCATTATTAAAAAATATAAGACTGGTTAGTCTTGACTAACTGCATTATACATTATTTTATCCGACTTGTCAATAAGAACTTGAAAAAAGTATGTAAATGTGATAGAATTCTCTCGATAAAATGAATACGGAGATTCTTATGAATGATTATAAAAGAGTAAAATGGGCGTGTTATACGGCAAATATGTCGATGGCGGTCGTGACAAATCTTCCGCCGCTGCTGTTGCTCACGTTTAGGGAAATGTACGGTATATCCTACTCCGAGCTCGGCTTTCTTATTGCCGTGAACTTCTTTTCACAGCTTAGTATAGACCTTGTCTTTTCCTTTTTTTCGCACAAGTTCAATATCGGGGCGGCGGTAAAATTCACGCCCGTACTTACGCTTACGGGGTTGTTGGTCTATGCACTCTGGCCGTGGATATTCCCTGATGCCGTTTTTGCGGGACTTCTTATAGGAACGGTCATTTTTTCGATGTCGGGCGGCTTTGTCGAGGTGCTTATAAGCCCCGTTATCGCGGCTATCCCCGCAGAAAATCCCGACCGCGAGATGAGTAAGCTCCATTCGGTCTACGCTTGGGCGGCGGTAGCGATTACCGTGTTCTCGACCCTGTATCTGCTCGTCTTCGGGGGCAAAAACTGGCAGATACTCGTTCTTCTTTGTATGCTTATCCCGTTTGTCTCGGCAATGCTCTACGCGGGTGCAAAGATACCTGCGATGGAGACGCCTAAGGCGGCGTCCGGCGCACTTGGACTTCTTCGCAACGGCGGACTTTGGCTGTGCGTGACGGCGCTCTTCCTCTCGGGCTCGGCTGAGCTTATAATGTCGCAGTGGAGCTCGAGCTATCTTGAAGCGGCGATGAAGATACCGAAGGTCTGGGGAGATATTTTCGGCGTGGCTTGTTTCGCACTGACACTTGCGCTTGGCAGAACGCTCTATGCAAAATACGGCAAAAAACTTGAGCGCGTGCTCTTTTTCGGTGCGCTCGGTGCTACACTCTGCTATCTTTGTGCGGCACTTACTCCCGTGCCGATGATAGGACTTATCTCGTGTGCACTCTGCGGTTTCTTTGTATCGATGCTCTGGCCCGGAACGCTTCTTGTCGCATCGAACAGATTTCCGGCAGGCGGAATTTTCGTTTATGCAATAATGGCATCGGCGGGGGATCTCGGTGCCTCGCTTGGACCTCAGATAGTCGGTATCGTTACCGATGCGGCTATGAAGTTTGAGCCCCTTGTTTCGCTTTCGGCAAGCCTCGGGCTTTCACCCGAACAGACGGGAATGAAGCTCGGCGTGCTTGTCGGAATGCTCTTTCCGTTTATCGCCGTGCCGCTCTATTATAGAATATGGAAAAAGAAGTAATTTGCACCTATAAAAATATTGATTTTTGGGAAAAAATGTGCTAAAATAAGCTATAATTTATTTTGATCTAAGGAGAGATCTGTATGAAAAAGGTTTACACAGGTAAAACAAAGGATGTTTATGCTCTTGATAACGGCAACGTTCTTCTCAAGTTCAAGGACGATTGCACAGGCAAGGACGGCGTATTCGATCCGGGCGAAAATACGGTAGGACTTACTATCGACGGCATCGGAAAGGCTAACCTTGAAACATCGGTATATTATTTTGAAATGCTTAAAGCGGCGGGAATAAAGACACACTATGTTTCGGCTGATATAGAGAATGCGACAATGGAAGTTCTTAACGCAGAGTGCTTCGGCAAGGAGCTCGGTGGCGGCGGACTCGAGGTTATTTGCAGACTTGTTGCTACAGGCAGTTTCGTTCGCAGATACGGTGAGTACATCAAGGACGGCACACCGCTCGAGGGCGGATATGTCGAGTGCACCTTCAAGAACGACGAGAAGGGTGACCCGCTTGTAACAGGCGAAGGTCTTGTCGCGCTGGG
>CAYZHW010000024.1:0-15476 GCA_964478105.1 uncultured Lachnospiraceae bacterium
CTTGCAATTCCATTTTGTATGTGCTAAACTACTTGTGTCTATGCTTTCTTTTTTCATAGATAAAATCCTCCGATGTGTTTTTTTCTTTCCGACTGGCAGGTCGTTTTTATTCTAACACATTCGGAGAATTTTTTTCTCATCGGTTAACCTCTTTTCAACCACGCGACTATCGCGTGGTTTTCTTTTTACAACAAAAACAGCCGCTGTCATTTGACAGCGGCTGCTATTTTTACTTGATATTTCTGAAATCCTTGATGATGTGATGTGTGATGTAGTTGGTATCGTGGTAGCTGTGCGAGCCGCCAAGGCCTGTACGGCATACGAACTGAATATCGTCTCCGTCGAAAATGAACGAGCAATACTGTACGCCGTTCATCGCGGGATCGAGGTCTGTGATATCGATAAGATCACACACAAGATCAAATGTTACAAGATCTTTTGAAACAAAGAGCGAGATGAGGTTGCGATGACGTGTGCACTCCTTGTCCCTGATACGGTCTGCGATGGTGTAGTAGTAGCCTGTTACGGGATCCTTCTGTATCTCAAACTTACTCTTGTTCGCATCAAGCTTTGCAAAGTAAGCAAACTTGAGCTGCTCTTCGGGCTCCTTCGTATTGACCTCAAGCACGGGGATCTTACCAAAGTCCTTTGCAGTTCTCTCTGTCTCATAGCGAAGGATGTTATAAAGTTTGCCCTCGGGGGAAACCACCATATTACCCTCGAGCGCACCGCGGGTCGCGCCGGGAAATGCGCCGGGCCACTCGGAGCTGTACTTAAGCGGCTCAGTAAACACCCAATTTCTCGCGTCGAGCAGATCGGAATCCGCAGGAGCAGAGGCTACGGTAAAATTGAAGTGTCCTTCGATCTCACCTGTCCAGCCGCCCGACTCAACACTTGCCCAGATCCTGCCGTCGTGCTCAATGATCTGTGTTGCGTTTCTGTGGGGTCCTGTTACATCGCGGGAGTTGCTTCCGCGATAGAGAACGGTCGGATTGCAGAAAGTCTTACCGTCGTCTGTCGACTTACCGATAAGAAGATCGCCGTACTCGCCCGAGACTGCAAACATATAAACATCGCCGTTGTGCTCAAAGAGCTCGCCCCAGAAGCAGGGGAGAAGCTCGCAGGAATACTGCCACGTCTTGCCGTTGTCCTCGGAGCGGTAGACAAGCGTAAGATTCTGCGGTGTATTATCGTCAAAAACGTCTGTCGAAACGATGAGCGTTCCCTTCTTTGTGCGAAGGATCGAGGGGCTGCTGAGGTATGCGCCCGAGAAGCTGTATACCTTATCCTGAGGATGAAGGTAATTGAGCACCTTGCCGGGTACCTCATAGGGGCGTACGAGTCTTACAAGACTCGAGAGCTCACCTGCGCTTACATAGAATTCGTAATCGGTATCGGTCTCAAGACCGTCGATTGTTGCGGTGAAACCCGTAACCTTCTTTGTCGTCCAGGCATCCTCGCTTCCGCGAAGTCTTACGTGCACATCGAACTCCTTGATATCGGCGTCGACTCCGACGAGCATAAAGTCGAAGGTCACACCGGTTTTGAACGGTGCTACACGGTTAATGTAGATCTTGTGTGTGTCGGGGATGTACTGTTTAAACGGTACGTGGCTCCATGTTGTGGTTGCTTTCATTGCTATTCTCCTTTAACTCACTTATTTTATGGGAAGTTCAACAGTAGTTGTTCCCTGGTAGTGAGGTACTATCTTTACAAGCTTTGAAATGTAGACGTTCTCAGCCTGGTTTGTAAGTCTTCCCTTTTGCGTAATACCAACGGGAAGGAATGCGATCTTGGTGGGATTTGTATATTCATAGAACTCAACCGAGCATCCGTAACTGCCGTGATGGGATATCTGCAATATATCACACTGAAGATAATCGCCGTACATATTACACATAATCTTCGACGTATTGGGAGATGCATCACCTGTAATGAGCGTCTTTGTTCCGCCGATATCGACCATAAAGACTGTCGATGTATCATTGTAGAATGTGATATAGTTGGGGCATATCATCTCGGGCGCCATAAGCATCTCAATAGTTGCGTTTGCAATGTAATACTTCTGACCTGTATGTGCTCTTATCTTCTTTGCACCCGCAAATGCACTCATTGCTTTTTCAACATTCTGCTCGGTCTTGGTCGTGTCACCGTTTATCATAGATGCAGGCGGGAAGTTGTAAATAAAGCTCTCTACCGTAATCGCGTCTTTATAGTCTTCGGCAAACTGAAGAAGCACGCTGTAATGGTCGCTGTGAAGGTGCGTGATAAACCAAGCTGCAACGACCGGCTTTTCGTCACCCGACATCTTCTTCAGAAGATCCATAAGATTATCGGCATCCGTCTTTGTCTTTTTTGTGGTATTGTCAATTGCCTTGTCGTTACCGCCGCCGTCAACTATGATAAAGCGTCCGTCACAAAGTCTGAAAACGTGGCACTGTCCGTTGGAATCGGTAACGTTGTTGAGCTTCATCTGTGTGATCGAGGACTGAATTCCCTTGTCGGTATAGACATTATCTGCTTCAAGTGCGGGAAGCGTCACCTTGTAGGCACTTTCGGCAACGATGTATGCGCTTGAAGAATAGGGGATAAAGTATGCGTTTATTACGACAGCATCTGTCTTGTATACGGCATAAAGATTGCCGTTCATATCGTTTTCAAAGTATTTTGTATATCCTGCAGCCTCAAGGCTTGTAAGATATGCCGCATATTCCTCTTTGGTTGTTTGTGTATAGACCGCGACGAAGCTGTCGTTACCGGCGTCGGTAACGCTGTCAAGCACACCGCCGGTATATTCAGGTGCCGCGGGCCAACGGGAATTTCCTGTCGTCGTAGACTTGTACGAAAAATCTGCCGGCAGACGGTAAAGAGTTTTACCCGAGCTTTCGTCCTTGAAAAATTCAATGAATTCAAGGAACTTTTCTACAGCCGCCTTTGTGCTGACATATCCGAGTCCGGTAATAACGATATCGTTATCCACAACTTTGATCGCGTATTCGTCATAGCCAAGGGTCGCCTTTACAGATTTTGTAGCCTCTCTTGAGGTTCCGCCGATAAGGATCTCCTTCCACTCAGCCTTGGGCTCGGTAATACCGTAAAGCTTATCGCTCGAGAGGACCACACCTGCCACCTTTGTATCTTTCAATTTATTGTAAATGTTTGCCGCAAAAGATTCAAGATTGTAAAGTGTATCCGTTCCGTACGACGCCAGGACCTGATAATCCTTTTCGCTCTGCGGATATGTTACAAGATAGTTTCCGTCGGCAGGCTTATCGAAAACGATAAAATCGCTGCCGGAAGTGTATGATCCGATATTTTCTACAGAAAAGATGCCTTCAACCGCAGGGACAGTATTGATATATGTATCGAAGAAATATGTCATCGCGCAAGAAAGCATAATATCATTTTTTGCCGCGATCACGATCTTGTTACCCGAAACGCTGACAGAAAATGTGCTGTCTGTAAGGTTTGCAAGTGCAGTCTGAGACTCGGGACGGTTCGTGTCACCGATAAGGATCTCATAGTCGGCCGCCGCCTCATCGTCCATACAGATGCCAAGTTCGATACCGCATTTTGCATTTACGGCATCAATAAGCTCACCTGCCAAGAGTGCGGCGCTCCCGATTCCCTTTTCGGGACGAACTACGCGGTAGATCGCCGCGCCGTCACGCACAAGCATAATTCTGCCTTCGGATTCAAGAAGCTTCTGCTCATCGCTTACCGAAGGATCGTCAATGTTCGTATTTGCGGGATTTTTTGTACAGGACACTACCCAAACGGGAAGCATCAAAAGAACCAGCAGTACACATATAAGTCTTTTCATAATTGATGTTACTCCTTATTAAACTAAAATTTATTTTTTGTAAGGAAGATTGAAGGTTCTCGTTCCGGCATAATGAGGAACGATCTCAACAAGCTTTGCTACAAATACATTCTCTTTTTCGCCCGTAAGACGCACTTTTTGAGTTGCTCCTACAGGAAGAAGCGCAAGCTTTTGGGGATTGGTGTACGTGTAATACTCTACCGAGCATCCGTAACTGCCGTGATGGGATATCTGCAATATATCACACTGAAGATATTTGCCGTACATTTTACACATCATTGCCGATGTGTTGGGAGAGGCATCTCCCGTTATAAGTGTCTTCGTTCCTTCTATGGTGACCGTAAAGACAAGCGAAGAGTCGTTATAGAAGGTTATGTAGTTAGGGCAAAGCATCTCGGGTGCGTACAGCATCTCGATCTTTGCGTTGGCAAAGTTATACTTTTGACCTGTGTGTGCCTTTATCTTCTTGGCTCCCTCGAATCGGTCCATCGCCTCGTTCACCTTAAGCTCGGCGCCGGAGGTATTTGACGAAGCCATTTCATCGGGCGGAAAATTAAAGATAAAATTCTCGACCGTAACCTTTGAAGTAAAGTTCTCGGAAAAATCCAAAAGAACGTTATAATGATCACTGTGCAAGTGCGTTATAAACCACGCCGCAATAACGGGTTTGCTTCCGCCCGAGAGCGAATAGAGAAGTGTGAGCAGATTGTCTGCGTCGTCTTTCCCGTCCTTTTTGTCGTTGCCTCCGCCATCCACGATAATGAATCTTCCGTCAGCGAGACGGAAGACGTGGCACTGTCCGTTGGAATCGGTCACGTTGTTCAGTTTCATCTGGGTTATCGAAGACTGTAATCCTCGATTTGTATATTCGTTTTCAAGAGACGGCAAAGTCACCTTGCCGGCATCCTCGACTACAATATATACGCTTGAGGAGTAAGGAAGAAAATACGCATTTATGACTGCCTTACCGTTGGTATACACGGCGTAAAGGTTGTTTGCCAGATTGTTTTCAAAATACATTGAATATCCCGCACCCTTAAGGGAAGCAAGATAAGAGTAAAAATCGCTTCTCCGCGTTTCGGTATAGATAGCAACATAACCGCCATCACCGCCGGCAGTAACGCTGTCGAGTACTCCGCCCTTAAAACGCGGTACTTCAAGTACCGTGGCGCTGTATGCGTTAACTTTTCCGACTAAGCTGAAATCGGAGGGGATACGGTATACAAGAGACCCAGAGGATGTATCCTTGTAAAAGCTCAGGAGCTCAGAAAACTTGTTTATTGCCGCCTTTGTCGTTGTATATCCGAGTCCTGTAACGACTATATCATTGCCCACGACCTTGATAGCAAATTCATCAAAATCAAGCTCAGCCTTGACTTTCTTGGTCGCTTCCCTTGTAGTAGGACCTACAAGTATCTCGCGCCACTCATCCTTGACCGTCATCGATCCGATAAGACGGTCGCTTGAAAAGGCAAACGAAGCTGCCTTTGACTCTTTCAGAGTCATATAAAGACTGTATGCAAGTCCTTCAAGATTGGTTTCCGTTCCGCCGCCGTAGCTTGCAAGAACATTGAATTCCTTTTCGCTGTACGGCCAAACGACAAGATAACTGTCATCGCTTGAGGAGACAAAGCTCATATACTCATCTTTTGGAGCAGGCGGGTCGACCTTTTCGGGTATCGTTGTCTCGGGTGCTGACGTTGTTTCCGGCAGTACCGTTGTTTCGGGTTCTGCGGTCGTTTCGGGCTCGACAAGCTCCGTGATCTCGGGTACTGTCGTATCCGCGGTGTCCGCGGCGGTCGTTTGCGCCGCGGGTACCGCTGTATCAACACTATTGGTCGTACCGTTCTCCTGCGCACCCTCGGGCATACAGGAAACGATATAGCAAGGAAGCATCAAAAGCACTAAAAGAGTGCAGATTATTCTTTTCATTTTCCCCTTCCTTTTGCTAGCATCTCTTATTTTTTGTAATAAGGAAGATCAAAGGTCTGTGTTCCCTTGTAGTGAGGAATGATCTTAACAAGTTTTGCAATGTATACGTTTTCAGCTTCTGTTGTAAGTCTCTGTGACTGTCCCTGTCCCATAGGAAGAAGAGCAAGCTGTGTGGGGTTTGCCATCTTGTAGAACTCTACGTCAGGGCCCATACTTCCGTGGTGCGCTATCTGAAGAATGTCGCACTGGAGAGCTGTTCCGTACATTTCTGTAAGGATGGGAGCCGCGTTAGGCGAGAGGTCACCGGTAATAAGTATGTTCTGTCCTGCCATCTTTACCATAAATGTAAGCGAAGAGTCATTATAGAACTGAACGTACTGGGGATAGATAAGATCCTGAGCAAGGATCATATCGATCTCTGCGTTTGCGTAGTAGAACTTCTGTCCTGTGTGAGTCTTGATCTTATTTGCACCTGTAAACTTATTGATCGCCTTGTTGAAGGTGTTTATCGCTTCTGTTGTAAGTCCGTTGCACATATCCGCTATCGGATAGTTGTAGATCACATCCTCGACCGTTACCTTAGATGCATACTTGTCTGCAAAATCCTGGAAAGTGATAACGTGGTCGCCGTGGAGGTGAGTTACGAACCAAGCCGCGATAACAGGCTTTTCTCCACCCGAGCGATCAAGCAAGAGATTATAAAGGTTTTCCGCGTCATCTTTGTTGTTTTCTTTTCCGTTGGGGCCGCCGTCAACGACTATAAATCTTCCGTCCGCGAGCTCAAATACATAGCACTGACCGCCGTTGTTTGCCGCGCCGTTCTTTTCAAAGTGGTTGATGAACATCTGCGTGATAGTCGGCTTGATGCCCTTATCGGTGTAAGTATTCTCAGCCGCGGTCGCGGGAAGATTTGTAGTGGATGCTTTTTCAACTACGATATGCGTAGAAGCATCATATGTCGTGTAGTAAACGTTAAGTACTGTCTTTACGTTTTTATAAATTGCAAAGAAGTTTTCGCCGATAGTATTCTCCGAGTGCTTGGAATATCCTGCTGCCTCAAGAGAAGCAAGGTATGTGTCGTACTCGTCTTTTGTTGTTTCCTTTACTACAGCAACGTAGCTGCTGTCACCGCCGTCGCTGACAGAATCAAGTCTGCCGCCAACGTATTCGGGAATGGCAAGCTCCCAGCTCTTCGCGCCGGAATATGTCGATGTGTATGCAAAATCGGCAGGAAGTCTGTATGCGCCTGTTGCGCTGTCGCGGTATTTTTCAAGGAAGCTCTTGAAGAGTTCTACCGCTTCTCGGGTAGAGGAGTGACCCATACCCGTAACAACCACCTTGTTGTTTACGACCTTGATCGCATACTCATTGTAATCAAGGGTTGCTTTTACCTGAAGGGTCTCGTTTCTTGTAGTTGAACCTACAAGGACCTCTTTCCAGGCATTGGGATCCATTGTTTCAAGCAGCAAGCGGTCGGAGCTGAGTGCAAGGCTGTGCTTTTTCTCATTTCCGAGAAGCGTATAAAGCTCGGCCGCCAAGCTTTCAAGGCTGTTGCCTGCTGTATAGGTCCAGATGCAGTATTCCTTCTCGCTGTAGGGCCACGTTACCATATAGTTGTCGTTACCCGTGGTCGCGAGTGTTATATACTCGCTCGAGCTTCTGTAATTAATGTTGCCTTCGACCGAGAACTTACCATCTACTGCGGGAACTGTGTCAATGTAGTTCTCAATAAAGTATGCTACTGCGCGCTCGACGTTTACGTCTTCTTTAGCTGTGATAACGATCTTATTGCCGACTACCTCGATTCCGAAGTTGATATCGGAAAGGCTGTCGGAAACGGTCGTGCTCTCGGCTCTGTTTGTAGTTCCGATAAGGATCTCCTTAGCGTTGGGATCGGGTTCGGTTCCTCTCTCAAGCCAGTCGGAATTCATCGGCAGCTCAACGCCGCACTTTTCGATAACCGCGTCAACGATAAGTCCGCTTAGCTTCGATACCGCAGAGCTCGCATTATCGGAGCGTATGATAGTATAAAGCGGTGCGCCGCCGTCGACGAGCTTTATTCTTCCCTCGGCGTCAATAAGCTTGTCAGCCTCGGATACATTTGTGTCATCACCCGGTGTCTGTGTGTTGTCGTCGCAACCTATTACCCAAAGCGGAAGCATAAGAATAACAAGTGCGACACAAAGAAATCTTTTGATCTTCATACTTTTGTTCCTTTCTAATCTTGGATCACTCTATTTTAAACAGATAGACTCTGTTAATATTCTTTAGGCTTATAAGGCAATTCAAAGATCTTGTTTCCATTACCTGCGGGCCAGATCTCCTTTGCTCCGACTCTGTCGGCAAGTACGCTGTTGAGCGAGATCTTAAGACGCTCGATATATCTATCCATCGACGATGTCCAAAGAACAACATCGGGAGAGATCGTGCTGTAAAGCTGGACCGAGCCGCCGTGGCTTCCGTGGTGCGCAAGCTGCATAAAGTTGCACTTAAGATAGTCGCCGTACATATCAACAAGTCTGTCCGCCTGGATAAATGTCGCGTCACCGAGCACCATAAGCGTCTGACCGCCAAGTGTAACCTTGAAGATTATGCAGGTATCGTTGAAATACGATCCGTGCGCGGGGAATGTGTGATGATTATTGTAGGGGGTCGGGAAGGTCTGTACGCCGACGGTGAGGAGCGACTTGGGATAGAAATCGTCCATCGATGTGAGTATCTCTATTTTCGCATCTCTGAAATGCAACTCCTGACCTGTGTGTGCCTGAATGGTGTGGACATTTGCGCCGAAGAAGGTCGCAAGCTTCTCAAGTCTGACCTGGGCGCTCTTTGACCACTTGTTTATCGAGCAGTCACCTGCAAAGTTGTAAACAAGATTCTCAAGAGTGACCATCGGTGCGTACTTCGCCGCAAATCTTGTAAAGCAATCGATGTGATCATCGTGCGAGTGGGTGAAAAACCACGCCGCGATGCGGGGTTTCTTCTCTCCCGAAAGCTCACGGAGCGCATCGAGCATATTATCCGAGTCGGATTTGCCTGTCACGTCATTGTACTCGTGCATACCGCCGTCGACAACGATGAGCGAGCCGTCGCAAAGTCTCATTGCAAGAGATACTCCGTTCGTGTTGGTCACATTGTTGGGACGGATGACCATATACGCAGGGCGCACACCCTTGTCCTCGTATACGTTTTCCTTAGGAGGAAGCTTGCCCTTGTGAGCAACAGTAACTCTTGCAGATGTGTAGCAGGGAGTGTACTGGCAATGGATATCCATTTTGTCATTTATGTATGTCGCAAAGAGATTGCCTTCGATCTTGTTCTCGCTGTACTTTTCGTATCCGAGCTTTTCAAGCTGCTTTAAGTATGCCTTGAACTCCTTGGGATTGGTGTTTCCTATGCTGACGGTATAAGAATCGCTGTCCGCATCGTTTACGCCGAGGATCTCGCCGCCGCGGTATACGGGAGCGCCCTTTACAAAGCGTCTTGTCTCGGTCTTCATCACAAAGCCCTCGGGCATAGTTACCTCGGGTTCGCCTACAAGCGCTGTCGGCTTATGCGCGATAAAGTAGTGGCAAAGCGCATCTACCGCATCGGAAAGACCGAAGTCGGAGCGGCTTGCAAGAACTATTCTTCCGCCCGCCATCGAAAGCGAATACTCAATATAACCGAGCTTATTCACAATGTCCGATTCGGGACGGTTGGTCTTACCTACAAGGATCTCCTTTGACGCGTCGTGTTCATACGCCGTATCATCATCGGTTATGATAGTCATCGGTTCTGTAACAAAAGCATCCAGCTGTGCTTTGAGACTCTCTGCGATAGCCTTTACCGAATGCGTCGCATCGGCCGCGATAACTATTACATAACCGCTTTGCTTTTCTTCGCAGAGCGTATATATTTTCTTTGCCATGATATCTTATTCTCCTTTTAGTTTTACATATATTTTTTAGATATCTTGTGAGGAAGCTTCAAAACAGTGTCGCCCGTACCGGAAAGATACATCTCGGGGACAAACATTCTGTCTATCATATAGCTGTTAAGCGAATTTTTTATTCTCTCCATAAATCTGACCGTCGCCACGGGGAACATAATGACCTCTGGCTCAATGTACTGATACACCTGGAGCGTTCCGCCGTTGCTTCCGTGATGCGCGAGCTGAACGATCTCGCTCTTAAGTCCGTGACCGTATCTGTCGACCAGCATATCACAGCAAAGGAAGGTCGCGTCTCCTAACATCATCATCTTCTGTCCCGCCATCTTTACACTGAAGACAAAAGATGTGTCATTAAACTCAAATCTGTTTTTGGGATAGGTGTGATGCTTCAGGTACGGCAGAGGCTGCTTGCCCATTCCTGCCTGCATCAGTATGTTCGGATAGAAATCGTCGAGCGTGTAAAGCATCTCGATCTCTGCGTCGCGGATAAAGAACTTTTCGCCTGTATGCGCGTGAATGACCTTTGTATCGCGTCCGAACATACGGCAGCATTTTCTGAAGCGGTTCTGATATCCTACGTGGCCCTCTCCGATGACTGTATCGGCGGGAAGGTTGTATATGACTCTCTCGACCTTAACATAAGGGGAGTACTTCATAGCAAAGCTCATAAATGCTCCGATGTGGTCATTGTGAGAGTGAGAGAAGAGCCACGCCGCGACCCTTATCTCATCTGTGGGGGAGTGTTTTTTAAGGAAATTGAAGAGCTGATCGTGCTGGGCAAGTCCGTCTCTTTCGTCATACTCCGGAATGCCGCCGTCGAGCACGATAAAGCTGCCGTCCGAGAGTCTCCAAACAAATCCGAATCCGCATGTATCGACCGCGCTTACCATTTCAAGCATCGCAAAGAAGGGTTTAACGCCCTTATTTT
The DNA here is from genome assembly GCA_964478105.1 of uncultured Lachnospiraceae bacterium. Classification (GTDB taxonomy): domain Bacteria; phylum Bacillota; class Clostridia; order Oscillospirales; family CAG-272; genus CAYZHW01. The sequence goes on from CAYZHW010000024.1 coordinate 10,618, forward strand.
TCCATATGTTCTCACTCTCAAGTTCGGGAAGATCCCCCTTGTGAGCGGCAGTTATCTTCGCCTTGGAGTAGCGGGGAGCGTACTGACAGAAGATGTTTTTCTCTTCGCCCGTGTATATAGCAAAAAGATTGCCTTCGATCTCGTTTTCTGTATATTTTTTGTATCCGTTTTCTTCAAGTTTTGCAAGATAGGCTCTGTACTCGGGCTCGCTCGTCTCGTCGATGCTGACCGTATAGGACGAGCTTTCGGCATCATTCACACCTGCGAGCACACCGCCCTCATAGCGCGGTATCTCGCCGGCAAAGCGAACAACAAAACCGTTTATCGTAAAGCCGTCGGGCATTGCAACACACGGCTTGCCGATAAGCGCCGCGGGACGAAAGGAATCGAGATAGAAAATAAATCTTTCGACAGCCTCGATCATTCCTGCCTCGCTGTGCGAGACTATGGCGATCTTGCCGCCTCTCATACCGATCGCGTAATCCGTGTAGCCGAGCTCTGCCAAGAGTTGTTTCGACTCTGCTCTCTCCGTCTTATAAAAAAGGATCTCAAGAGCCGTATCAACTTCCCCGTCCTTTACTATTTCAGGAAGCTTTTCGCTGTACGGTTCAAACCCTTTCTGCAGTTTTTCAGCGAGCAAAAGGATCGGACGGGTCGCGTTTTTCGGGAGCACAATTTTGTACTCGCTCACGCCATCTTTACAGATAATATAATTCTTTTCTTTTTTAGCCATAATCTTGCCTCTCAAAAAAGATCAAATATGCTTATTCGTATTTGTTTTCGGGCTTATAAGGAAGCTCGAGAACAGTATCACCCGCGCCGGACAAGAACATTTCCTTAACATTGAGTCTGTCGATAAGCGCGCTGTTGAGCGAGAGCTTTATTCTCTCCATAAAGCGGTCTGTCGCTACCGGGAAGAGCATTACCTCGGGAACGATATGCTCATAGAGCTGGAGCGTACAGCCGTGGCTTCCGTGGTGTCCGAGCTGGAGTATGTCACTCTTAAGAGTTTTGCCGTACATATCCACACAAATATCAGCCGACAAGAATGTCGCGTCGCCGAGCATCATCATTTTCTGCCCTGCGATCTTTATGGTGAATATCGTCGAAGTATCGTTAAAGAAGGAGTTTTCCTTCGGATATGTGTGATGCTTAAGATAGGGTTTGGGGCAATTCACCGGCTGAACGTGCATAAGCACCTTGGGATAGAAATCGTCGAGCGTGTAAAGTATTTCTATTTCAGCATCGCGTATAAAGAATTTCTGCCCTGTATGCTGGTGGATTATCTTAACGTCATCTCCGCAGTTTGCGGCAATACGTCTGAATTTGTGCTGATACGGTCCCTGCGAGGTATTGACCGCCTCGTCTGCGGGGAAGCTGTATATTATCTGCTCGATCTTGACGATGGGCGAGTATTTTGCCGCAAAGCTCATAAAGCAACCGATGTGGTCGTTGTGCGCATGCGAAAAGAACCACGCCGCAATTACAGGCTCACCGCCGCCGACAGTATGCTTTTTGAGGAAATCGTAAAGCTGATCGTGCTGTGTACTGCCGTCCTTGTCGTCATATTCGGGAAGTCCGCCGTCGAGGATAATAAACGCCCCGTCGCTCATTCTCCAGACAAAACCGAATCCGCAGGTGTCAACTACATTGACCATTTTGAGCATTGCCATAAAGGGTTTGATGCCCTTGTCTTCATACACGTTGTCCGCCGCAAGTCCCGGGAGCTCTTCCTTGTGAGTAACGCTGATCTTCACCTTGGAATAGCACGGAATGTACTCGCAGAAGATGTTGGACTGTGCGTTTGTGTATGTGGCAAAGAGATTGCCGTTGATATCGTTATCTGTATATTTAACATATCCGTTCTTCTCAAGAAGAGCGAGATACGACTTGTATTCTTTTTCATTTGTTTCGTCTATGCTCACTGTGTAAGAGTCGCTTTCAGCCGCACTTACGCCCGCAAGCTTTCCGCCCGCGTACACGGGAATGTTGGAGACAAAACGTTTCACCTTGCCAAAAAGAACATACCCCTCGGGCATAGTTGCTTTGGGTTTGCCGATAAGAGCTGTCGGTTTGAATGCGTTCATATAAAGGAGAAATCTGTCAACCGCGTCGCACATCGAGGCTTCGCTGTGTCCCGCGAAAACTATTTTTCCGCCTGCCATCGAGACCGAATAATCGGTATATCCGAGCGAGCAAAGCGCCGCCGCAGACTCGGGGCGGTTTGTCTTATACAAAAGTATCTCTTTTGAGCTGTCGTGTTCGGCCGTGTCCCCGTCTTTAATTATTGCGATCGGATCGGTCGTATAAGGTGTAAGCTCTTTCTGCAATTTTTGTGCAAGCTGGTTTATGCAATATGTTGCTTTTTCGGGGATGATGATAGAGTATGCGCTCGCGCCCTCTTCGCAGATGGTATAGACCGGATTAACCTTTGCCATGATTCTTTCCTTTCTCTTTTTTGATTGCCTGTCCGGCAATCGTTTTTTCGGTGTCGGTGTTTCGGCGAAAAGCCGAAACACCCACCGAAAGCTGTTTTTATTCTACCGTTACCGATTTTGCAAGATTTCTCGGCTTATCGACGTCGCACTCAAGTGCCACTGCAGTGTAGTATGCAACCATCTGCAAGAGCGTGATAGCAGGGAATGCCGCAAACATCTCGAGAACATCGGGGATCACCACGATCTCGTCGTAGAGATCGGGAGCTGCGGGGAAGTCGGAGGCGCAAACAAGAATAACGTGCGCGCCTCTCGATTTTACCTCGCGGATATTGCTTATCATTTTCTCGTACATAGCTCTGTTTGTAGCTATTGCGAATACCGGAACGCCGTCTGTAACAAGCGAGATCGTTCCGTGTTTGAGCTCTCCTGCGGCATACGCCTCTGCGTGTATGTAGGAGATCTCCTTAAGTTTGAGCGCCGCTTCAACGGACAGCGCATAGTCGATGCCGCGTCCTATATAGAAAACGTGCTCGTAATTCTTGCAGTATTCGGATATCTTCTTTGCGATATCCACCATACCGATAGCGCTCTGTATTGCATCGGGGATCTCCTTTGCAAGACAGGTCGAGAGCTTCTTTGTCTCTTCGTCGGAAATAAAGCCCTTTGCCTGAGCAAATCTGAATGCGAAGAGGAAGAGAGATGCCATCTGAACTGTATAGCCCTTTGTAGTTGCGACCGCTATCTCGGGGCCCGCCCAGGTGTAGAATACGCCGTCCGACTCTCTTGCAATAGAGGAGCCGACTACGTTTACGATCGAGAGAGTGTAAACTCCGAGTTGCTTTGCAAGTCTGAGCGCCGCAAGTGTGTCGGCAGTCTCTCCCGACTGAGTGATAAGAAGAACAAGGTCGTCCTTATCTATTATCGGGTCGTTGTAACGGAACTCAGATGCGATCTCGACAGCAACCGGGATGCGCGCCATCTTTTCGATCATCTGCTTTCCTACCATAGCCGCGTGCATTGCACTTCCGCAAGCGACCATATGGATCTTTTTTATTTTTGATATTTTTTCGCTGTCAAGCGTCGGTATACCGAAAACGGGAAGTCCGTCAACAAGTCTTGTGCTGATCGTCTTGTTTACGGATTTCGGCTCTTCGTGGATCTCCTTGAGCATAAAGTGGTCGAAACCGCCCTTTTCTGCCGCGTCGAAGCTCCATTTTACCTCAAGAAGCTCATATTCTTTTTCCTTGCCGTCAGCACCGAAGAATGTTACCTTATCCTCTTCGATAAGAGCTATATCGCCCTCGCCGAGCTGATAATACTTCTTTGTGTGCTTAAGTATAGCGGGAATATCGGATGCGATAAAGTTGCCTTCATCGGACACCGCTACTATAAGAGGATTGTCGCGGCGGATAGCAAAGATCTTTCCGGGGATATCGTTAAAGATAACACCGATAGCAAAGCTTCCTACAAGCTCGGGGACCGTAGCGGCGATAGCCTTGAAAGGATCGCCCGTCTTCTTGTAATAGTAATCGATAAGCTTTGCCGCAGACTCTGTATCTGTCTCGGATACAAATGTGTATCCCTCTTTTGCAAGTCTCTCTTTGATCACCATATAGTTCTCAATGATACCGTTGTGTACTATCATAAGAGAATCGGTGCCGTGGGGATGCGAGTTACGGTCAGAGGGCTCTCCGTGTGTTGCCCATCTTGTGTGACCGATACCGCAGCCTGAGGTAAGAGTCGAATATTTTGTCTGAAGGATCCGGTCGACTGCGTCGATGCGTCCCTTCGCCTTTACTGTAGTGATACCGCTATCAGCGAACACCGCAACTCCCGCAGAGTCATATCCTCTGTATTCGAGAGCGCGAAGTCCGTCAAGGAGTATCGGTATCGCACTTTTCTTTCCGGTATAGCCAATAATTCCGCACATATTTATAAAAACCGTGCAGGCTATGCCTGTGACTCGGTAAAAACAAGCAATGCCTGCTTTTCCTTATTTGTATTTTTGTCTGTTTTTCCGTTCCTTTGTTTTACAGTTACCCGTATATTTGAGGATGCGGATAACGACAGTTTTCTCTGCCGGGGAGGCTCCCGCCGAAGTCTTCGATACTCCTCCCGCCTCGTCAACCGCATATGCGGTCTGGCGCTAAAGGTTGCCCTTTTTATTTGTTTCCGAGTCTCTCTTGGATCACATCCGCAACCTTCTTTGCTTCACGCTCAATAGTCTCCATATCGGAGCCCTCTACCATTACTCGGATAAGAGGCTCTGTTCCCGAGGGGCGCACTACTATTCTTCCGTCCTCGCCGAGCGCCTTCTTTGCGGCGTCCATAGCTTCCTTAACATACTTGTCTGTGTAGAAGAGTACCTTTCCCTCTTTGGAGATCTTGAGGTTTATCATAGTCTGGGGATAACGTGTCATT
>CAYZHW010000025.1:0-15460 GCA_964478105.1 uncultured Lachnospiraceae bacterium
CTTATCGGCGGCGCTTCGCTCAAATCTGCGGCATTTGCTGCAATCGTTGACGCGGCTAACTAAGGATACAAAATGCAGAGGCACATCGCATATGCGATGTGCCTCTTTTGCTTTTTTATTAAAAGATCTTGGGGAGCAGTTCTCCCGATTTGCCGTTTTTATCTGTTTGCGTATGCTTTTACGATCTCGATGATCATATCTGTCGCCTTGTCCAGACCTTCGACGGTGATGTGCTCGAATGGGCCGTGGAAGGCGTATCCGCCCGTACCGAGGTTAGGGCAGGGAAGACCCATATAAGAGAGCCTTGCGCCGTCTGTTCCGCCGCGGATCGGCTCAACTGTGGGAGCAAGTCCGACCTTTGCCGCCGCTTCTTTTGCGGTCTCGACAAGATGGATATGCGGAAGTACCATCTCATACATATTTCTGTACTGCTCGCGTATCTCAAGCTTGACTGTATCCTCGCCGTACTTTTCGTTGAGCGTTTTTTCGATATGGCGAAGTGTCGTTTTTCTCGCTTCAAACATAGCCGCATCGTGGTCGCGGACGATGTAACTGAGCACGGCGCTCTCCACGTCGCCCGACATATCTGTCGCGTGGAAGAATCCCTCGTAACCCTCGGTGAGCGCGGGAGTGTCGCAGGCGGGAAGCATCGCGTTTATCTCCATAGCCACAAGCAGAGCATTTACCATAACGTTCTTTGCACTGCCGGGGTGAACATTTACGCCGCGGACGGTGAACTTTGCACCGCAGGCGTTGAAATTTTCATACTCGAGCGAGCCCTCTGTGCCGCCGTCTACCGTGTAAGCGTAATCGGCGCCAAATCCCTCGACGTCAAAATGATCGGCACCGGCGCCGACCTCCTCGTCGGGGGTAAATCCGATGCAGAGCTTGCCGTGGGGGATGTTCTTGGACTTTATTCTCTCGATCATAGTCATTATCTCGGCAATGCCCGCCTTGTCGTCGGCACCGAGCAGAGTCGTGCCGTCGGTGGTGATGAGCGTGCGTCCCTTAAGCGATGCAAGGTGAGGGAACGTCTCTGGGGAGAGAACTCTGCCGCTGTTTCCAAGTGCGATCTCGCCGCCGTCGTAATTTTCGTGGATCAGGGGAGCTACACCTTCGCCCGAAAAATCGGGAGAGGTGTCCATATGAGCGACAAAGCCGATGGCGGGTGCGCCCTCGCATCCGGCGCTTGCGGGAATTGTCGCGTAAACGTAGCACTTATCGTCGCACTTGACATTTTCGCAGCCAAGCTCGGTCAACTCTGCCCCAAGAAGCTTTGCCAGCTCAAACTGGCACGCAGTCGTAGGCACCGATGTGCTTTCTTCGTCGCTTTTTGTGTTTATTTTGACGTATTTCAAAAATCTTTCGTATGCTCTCATATCTTTCTTTCCTCTATTCTCATATTGCCAAGCTTTATCGCAAGTTCACACGCGTCTGCCGCGGCGTTCGGCTTGCGAAGCATCTCAATGTTGTCACGCATAACTCTCATTTTGTCGGGCGAGGACAAAAGCGACCAAAGCGCTTCTTCGATCGGATATGTGCGGCTGGGAACTATAGCCGCGCCGTTGTTTAAAAGGAATTCTGTGTTTCTTGATTCCTGACCGGGAATGGGGTTGACTATTATCATCGGGAGCTTCTTTGCAAGAGATTCCGATGTCGTAAGCCCGCCCGGCTTTGAGATGATGCAGTCGGACGCATCCATAAGAAGATCTACGTTGTTTACAAATCCGAGCGCGAGTATGCGCTTCTTGGTGTTCATTGACGATACGTCGCGGTACATCGTTTTGTTGTTTCCGCAGACGACGATGAGCTGAAAATCTGTGTCTATCGAATCAAGACGCGAGACCAGCTTGCCGATGTTTCCGTATCCCATACTTCCGCCCATAAGCAGAACGGTCTTTTTGTTAAGATCAAGCCCGAGCTCGGCGCGAGCCTCTTCCTTTGTCTTTGATGTCGCAAATTTCGGATTGATCGGAATACCCGAGGGTATTATCTGCTCCTCGGAAAAACCTTTTTTCTTTGCCTGATATGCGAGCAGCTCATTTGCAGTAATGACGTAATCAAGGTGCAGGCATTCTTCCCAGAAGGGGTGGAAAACGAAATCGGTCAGGATACCGAGCGTTTTTGCCGAGAGCTTACCCTTTGTTTTGAGCACGTCAAGAATGACGCCCGCAAACACGTGTGTGTAGATGATGGCATCGGGATCGTATTCGTCAATGAATTTTCTCATTTTGGATGAGAGCAGGCGGTTTGTGAGTCTGGCAACAGATTCGTCGTCCGCGTTCTTTCGTCTCTTTTCGGCAATGCGGTATCCTGCGGCAAAGCCGTATTTTATATCCTTCGTGACAAAGAGGTATCCCTCGGAGATGCCTTTTGCCAAAGGCTTGCTGATATAATTAAAGGTATCCACAACGCGGCAATCAACGCCGCGCTCCTCGAGGTATTTTCTCATTGCCTCGGCACAGGTATTGTGACCGCCGCCGGCGGTTACGGACATTATAAGTATCTTCATATCAATTCACCCCAAAAAATTTGTTTATTCCAAGTCTTTTCCGAAGCTTCACAATATATATAAGAATTATTTTGCTCATCGCTATATCATAGAGAACAAATGTGACGGTTGCAAGTGCGAAGAATGCGATCTCAAGCGAGACGGGCGTGTCCGGGAGCTTGAAAACAAACTCGACCGCCAGATACAAAAGCAGCATCATCGCAAAAAAGAGCGAGACCTTAAGAGTCCACGCGATAAAGGGACGGTGCTTCTCAAATTTTGCCTTGAGTATCGGATATATTCCCGCGAAGAGAAGATATACGAGCGCGGGAAACTTGTTCGGCAGAATAAGAAGCGAGAGCGCCGACGTGCACATCCATATAAGATAGGGATAGATGCCGCCGACCTCTATTACCGCAAGCACCGCACCGAATGATGCAATTGCGGCAAGCGAGAGATCGAGCACCTCGAAGACCGAGCCGATCAAAAGAAGTGTTATGCTAAGTGCCGATATTATCGCACAAAAGGTCAGGCATTTCGTTCTTTGGCTTCTCATAGTGCCTCCGTCAGCAACAGCTTATAAGGTCGGATCCGCAGCACTCGCAAAGACAGTCCGCGCATAGCAGACCCGTGCAGATGTCGCAACCCGAGCAGCTTGAAGTCTGGCTGCCCGTGTTATAAGTTCCGCCGTAAGCCGAGGTGCGCTTTGAAAGCTGTTCGCGCGCCGCACGGTATTCGGCGTTGTTAGGATCCATTTCGCAGGCGGTGTCAAAGGCGCGCTGAGCGTCAAAGAACCAGCCTCGGCGCACGAGCACACATCCCTTAAGGAAGTGCCATTCGGCACCGCGCTCGCCCGCGACAACGCTCTCGAGGATGATGTCTGCCTGAGAGTAATTGCCCGTGTTTATGAGATTTCGCACCTGCACATAGCTCGTGTAGCCCGAGTATGTACCGCCCGAGGTGTACGAGCCCGATGAAGATGAGCCGCCCTGACGCATCTTTTGTATCTCGTCGTAGGCTTCGTTTATCTCTTTCATCTTCTCGCCCGCAAGATCGGCAAGATCCGAGCCCGCGTAGTTGTCGGGATGGTATTTCTTTGCCAGAGCGCGGTACGCTTTTTTTATTTCGTCATCGCTCGCGTCGCGTGAGACGCCGAGCACCTGATAAGGATCTTTCATTATTTATCGGTATCCTCCGTGAAAAGTGCTTTTTTTGCTGTTGCGGGCAGACCCGCGAAAAGTATATTGTCTATAAGGTCTTTAAGTAATTCTCGCTCTCCGTATGAAAGCAGGGCGATAGCCTTTTCAAGCTCGACAAGCTCAAGCGTGAGCGAGGTCGAGATCATTTTTTTATCCGAGTCGCTAAGCTCTTCTCCGAGCGAGAGTAGATAGGGATTGTAGTTGCCGCTCTTTTTATCCTCGGGCATATCGAGAAGTGCGTCGAGTGCGTATATCCATCTTCCCGTATGGTAGCCTATCTTGTATGCTATCCTGCCAAGCGCTTCGTTCTCGGAGATTATTCCCGCCCGGCATATCTCACCCAAAAGTTCACCGAAGAGCGCGGCGGGCGGATCGGGAGAGGGTATTTTTCCCTTTTCAAGAGCCGAGAGCTCGGAAAGCTTTTGTTCTACCGACATCTCAAGTGCGCCGTCGTTTTTTGCCTTCTTTTTTGCATACGAGAGAAAGGGGAGCAGAAGCGAAGCGAGCAGCTTCTTTGCGCCCGAAGAGTCGGCTGCGTCGTCCTTCTCTTTGTAATAAACAAGCAGGGCAGAAAGGCGTGCACAACGGCGGAGCGTCTCGTTTTCTGCCATATACGCGCGTGCTTTGAAAGGGTGCGCGATGCATCTGCCGCGCTTTATCTCAAAGGGCTCTTCGTTTGCCGCAAGAAGCACGGCACAAAGGAAAACGAAATCGTAGTTGAGAGTGAAACGCGAAAGACAGCCCGTGCAGTGCCCCATAGTCTTGCAAAGCCCGCAGTATATGCTGCGGTAGAACTCGTGGTCCTTGACCTTAAGCTCGGGCACGAGCGGACGCACATATCCGAACATTTCACTCACCTCATCTCCATTGTAGTATTATTTTAAGTATATTACAACAACAATTTGTAAATTTTTAGCAGGGGCGATCGGCGGGAAAATTTTTAGAAAAAGTCGTTTTTTTCACCCTTTTTCGAAAAGCCGCCAAGCGCGTTCCTTTAAAACGACCTAAAAGCTCTCGGCAAGAGCTCGCCGAGTGTGGTTTCTTCGTAATCGTCAAGCTCACGGGCAAGTATTACGATCATATCATCGTCGCAAAACTCGGACAGCACCTGACGGCAGATGCCGCAGGGGGCGCAGTAGTCGTTTGTTCCGTCCTCTCCGCCGCCGACAACGGCGATGGCAGAGAACTTAGTCTCTCCCTCTGATACAGCCTTGAAAAGTGCTACCCGCTCGGCGCAGACGGTGCCCGAAAACGATGCGGATTCAATATTGCATCCCGTGTAGATCTTGCCGTCTGCGGTCTCAAGCGCCGCACCTACGAAAAAGTTTGAGTAGGGCGCGTACGCGTTCTCGCGCGCATCAAGCGCAGCCGAAATAAGAAGCGGTATATTCATATATGCCCTCCGTTTGTATTACAAAATGATATCTTTAAAGCTATCGCCGTCAAGGCGCTCTTTGAGTCCGAAAATGTCAAGAATCGTAGCCGCCACATCCGAGAAGCTCTCGCGCACGCCGAGCGAAGCGGGGCGTACGCCCTCGCCGTATACAAGAAGCGGCACATACTCGCGCGAGTGATCGGTGCTCTCGGTCGCGGGGTCGCATCCGTGGTCTGCAGTGATGATAACGAGGTCGTCGGCACGCATCGTTTTAATAAAATCTCCAAGCCAAGAGTCAAATTCGGAAATGGCCTTTGCATAGCCGTCAACGTCGTTTCTGTGTCCGTACGCCGAGTCGAAATCGACGAGATTTACAAAGGCAAGACCGCAAAAATCGCTTTTTGCAAGTTCGGATGTCTTCGCCATACCGTCGGCGTTGCCCTTCGTGGGAATTGAGCGCGTGATACCGCGCCCCGAGAAGATGTCACCGATCTTACCGACGCCGATGACGTCAAGGTGTTTTTCTTTCAATATATCGAGCATAGTAGTTTTCGGCGGCTCAAGCGAATAATCGTGGCGGTTCGCCGTGCGCGTGAAATTGCCCGGCTCGCCCACGAAAGGACGCGCGATAACGCGCCCGACGGCGTGTTTGCCTTTTAGCATAGCGCGCGCTTTTTTGCATATATCGTACAGCTCGGTGGGCGGTACGATCTGTTCGTGTGCGGCTATCTGAAATACGCTGTCCGCCGAGGTGTAGACGATAAGGTCTCCCGTCCTCATATGCTCCTCTCCGTAGTCGGCAATGACCTGCGTTCCCGAATATGGAAGATTGCAGAGCACGCGGCGTCCGGTAAGACGCTCAAACTCGCGTATTACTTCGTCGGGAAAGCCGTTGGGATAATAGGGCATAGCTTGCTCACAGATCGCGCCCGCGATCTCCCAGTGCCCGACGGTCGTTTCCTTTCCGACCGATCTCTCGGCCATCTTTCCGTGTGCGGCTGCATCGGACGCGCCGAAAAGACCGAGCTTAGTGAGATTCGGCGCGTTGAAGTATTCGGATGATGCGACAGAGCGGAGCGTGTTGCTTCCCGCATCGCCGTAAGAAGCGGCGTCGGGCAGTTCGCCCGCGCCGAAGCTGTCAAGTACGATAAGAAAAACTCGATTTATCATAGTTTGTGGCGGGGGACCATTTTTTGAAAAAATAGGTCCCCCGTACCCCCTCCAAAAAACTTTTTATAACAAATTTATTTCTTCTTGGGTTTTCGCTTTTGCGCCGAATTGAAATTTTTACGAGATCTGTTACCTTTATTATTATCTTTTCGGCGGTCCTTTTGAATCGGCTTTGATGCGGGCTGCACCAGACATTCCTTGCCGTAACCGATAAGATCCTCTCTGCCGCATTTTCGGAGCGCCTCGCGCACAAGATCGGCGTTCTCGCGGCGCGAATACTGCAAAAGCGCTCTCTGCATCTGCTTTTCGTGATAGTCGGTCGGGCAATAGACCTTCTTGCCCGTAAGCGGGTTGATGCCCGTGTAGTACATCACCGTAGAAGCTGTGCCCGGCGTGGGATAATAATCCTGCACCTGCTCGGGCGAGTATCCCGAGCGTTTGAGCTCGAGCGCGAGCTCGACCGCATCGCGAAGCGTAGAGCCGGGATGGCTCGACATAAGATAGGGAACAAGATATTGCTCTTTTCCAAAGCTCTTTGTGAGCTCGAAATATCTCTTTTTGAAATTCTCATACACCGAGAAGCTCGGCTTGCCCATACAGGCAAGTACCGCATCCGAGCAGTGCTCGGGCGCGACTTTAAGCTGTCCCGATACGTTGTCGCGGACAAGTTTCTTGAAAAATGTCTCGTCACTGTCCGCCAAAAGATAGTCGAATCGGATGCCCGAGCGGATAAAGACCTTCTTTATCTTGGGAAGAGCCTCGATGCGCTCGATAAGCTCGACGTATTCCTTGTGGTCCGCGATAAGATTCTTGCAAGGCGTGGGCGACAGGCACTTTTTGTTCGTGCACACGCCGCTCTCCAGCTGTTTTTTGCAGGCGGGATAGCGGAAATTCGCCGTAGGTCCGCCGACATCGTGTATATAACCCTTGAAATCGGGCATCTCTGTTATCTTTTTTGCCTCTTCGATAACGCTTTCGATACTGCGCGAGCGCACCGTGCGTCCCTGATGGAAGGCGAGGGCACAGAAATTGCAGGCGCCGAAGCATCCGCGGTTGTGCGTTATCGAGAATTTTACCTCGGCAATGGCTGGCACTCCGCCGACCGATTCGTACGAAGGGTGGTAATTTCTCATATATGGGAGCGCATAGACGGCATCGAGCTCTTCGCGCTCAAGCGGGGGCATCGGCGGATTCTGCACGAGCATCTTGCCGTCGTAATACTCTACGATAGCCTTGCCCGAGATCGAATCCTGGTTCTTGTACTGCACGCCGAACGCCTTTGCGTAGAGCTCCTTGTCGCTCTTTAAGTCGTTGTAATCAAACTCGGCGGCGACCTCGAAGTTTATTTTATCCTCTCGGGAGCAAAGATAAACACATCCGCGCACATCGCGTATCTTCTTTATCGGTACTCCGCGCTCGAGCAGCTCTGCGATACGCACAAGTATCTTTTCGCCCATACCGTATGTGAGGATGTCGGCGCGCGAGTCGACAAGAATGGAGCGGCGGATCTTGTCGGTCCAATAGTCGTAATGCGCAAATCGGCGAAGCGAAGCTTCAAGTCCGCCTATGATTATCGGCACGTCGCCGTACGCTTCGCGCACCCTGTTGCAGTAAACGATGGTCGCGCGGTCGGGACGCAGTCCCATCTTGCCGCCGGGGGAATAATAATCGTAGTTGCGTTTCTTTTTTGAGGCGGTGTAGTGCGCGACCATAGAGTCGATGTTGCCCGCCGTTACAAGGAATCCGAGTCTGGGACGTCCGTACTCCTTGAAGGCATCTGCGCTCTTGTAGTCCGGCTGTGAGAGAATGGCAACGCGAAATCCTTTGGATTCGAGCACGCGCGAGATGATGGCAACGCCAAAGCTCGGGTGGTCGACATACGCATCACCCGTGATATATACGAAATCGGGTCTGTCCCAGCCAAGCGCTTCCATATCGGCGCGGCAAAGCGGAAGGAATCCCGAAGCAGTCTGTTTGTCCATAATAACCCTCCAAAAAAGGATATATATAATTATTGTACCATTTTGTTGTATAAATTGCAATGCGGCGGGGGGAGAAAAACTCTTTCGCAAAAAAGTTTTTCTCCCCCCGTAGGTCTATTCTCCTTTATATCGTCACTTTGCATGCGCCTGTGGGACGGACGGAAAGCTCCGTGCAGGAACCGTTTCCGAAGACCGCATCCATTTTTTCGATATATCTGTTTGTCATCTCGCAGGGAACGAAAGCGAGTATCGTTCCGCCAAAGCCTCCGCCGTGAACACGGCAGGCTCCCTTGCCCGAAAGGAACTTTCTTGCAAGAGATAGTGCAAGCGTCATCGCCTGAGCGGTGCTGCCTGCGGGATATGCGTTCTGAAGATTGAGCTCGGAGCTCATTCCCGATGCGTTTATAAGTGAAAGGAAAGCGGCAACGTCGCCCGCTCTTGCAAAATCTGCGGCGAGTATTGCGCGTCTGTTTTCGTCAAAGAAGTGGATCGCACGGAGTACCGCGCGGTCGGAGACCTTCTTCCTTAGTTCAAGTATCGAAGCGTAGAATTCCTTTTCGTCGACATTTCTTAAGCAATCAGCTCCGAAGAACTCTGCGACCTCGCGCATCTCGCGTGTGATCGCGGCATATTCGTCGGTGAGGTCCGCGTGGTCTGCGTGAACGTCGGTGATGACAAGAGAGTATCCCGCAGAGGCGAAATCAAGCCCGATGCTCTCGATCTTGGGCTGTGCCGTGTCGCAAAAATCTATCGCCGCAAGCTGTCCGAGCGCACAGGCGACCTGGTCCATAAGTCCGCAGGGCTTGCCGAAGTATATGTTTTCCGCCTCTCTTGCGATCTTTGCGCCCTCGACGAGCGAAAGCTCACCGCCGTTGTAGAGGTGGTTGAAAAGCGTGAATATAAGTATCTCTATTGCCGCCGAGGACGAAAGTCCCGAGCCCTTGAAAACATTTGAAGTGATAGCCGCGTTGAGTCCGCCGATCTTGTATCCGCGCGCAGCCATTCTTGCCGCTGTTCCGCGGATGAGCGCGTATGTCGTGCCCGTCTCATCTTCCTTTACATCAAGGCTCGATATGTCAACGACAAGCTCCTTGCCGTAGCCTTTATCCCAAATGTGAACGATACTTGTGTCGGATGCGCGTGCAGCAGCTATAGCATCGAGATTTATACCTGCCGCCATAACGGCGCCGCGGTTGTGGTCGGTGTGATTTCCTATTATCTCGCTTCTGCCGGACGCCGAGAAAAACTCGGGCTCGCCGCAAAAACGCGCGGTAAATTCGTTCTTTATATCCGCATAACGCTCTTTTTGCATCTCAAGCATAGACGCGGGATAAATGTTTTCAAGCTTCATATCTGCTATTCCTTTCGGTCGTTATTCTCCATTTTTATATTACAACATCGCAATTTTTTTGTCAAGAGAAAACGCCGCAAGCGCAACAAAAGTCGAGATAGCACGCAACAAGGGTGGGGGCGACCTTTTTTATAAAAAGGTCGCCCCCTGCCCCACCCAAAAACTTTTAGATCATTTTATAGCAGAAATTATATTCTTTCACAGACATAATATCTGTGCAAACCGAAAAACGGACGGGCAGTGCCCGCCCCCTACATTGTTTGTGCGGATTTTATATCTTTGCACAGACATAAAACCACATCTGTAGGGGCGACCATCGGTCGTCCGCAGATACGTACAGATTTTATGTCTGTACGAATTACTTGTTATTATTTTTTGTTTGAAAGATTTTTGAAGAGGGGGTTGGGGAGAAACTTTTTAAGAAAAAAGTTTCTCCCCGCCGCAAAAAGGTTTTCCCCGGCTCTTGACATTGAAGCGTGTTACCTATATAATAGGTTTATAGGTACATAAAAACAGGAGGGTCATAATATGGCTAAAACATTAAAAGAAAAATTCGTTTCGTGTGACAACATATGCGGTACGCACGTATCGCTTCCCGAGCCTGCTATTACCGAGCTTTTCGGATACGCGGGATACGATTTTATCTGGGTCGACACCGAGCATTCGGGCATCGACTACAGAGAGCTTGCGGCACATCTGGGCGCTGCAAGAATGACCGGCACACCCGTTATCGTCCGTGCATCCTCGCGCAATCCCGAGCACGTAAAGCGTGTGCTTGAGATGGGCCCCGAGGGCATCATCTTCCCGATGATCAACACGCCCGAGGAAGCGAAGGCGGCGATGGATCTTTGCCTCTATCCGCCCGAGGGCAAGAGAGGCTTCGGACCGCTTCGTGCGGCTCACTATGGCTTTGACGACACGGCCGAGTACATAAAGAATTCGAAGAATAACCTCTGCCGTCTTATCCAGATAGAGAGCGAAGAGGCTGTAAAGAATCTTCCCGAGATCGTGAAAAACCCCTACATCGACGGATACGTATTCGGACCGATGGATCTCTCGGGCTCTATCGGTGAGCTCGGCGACATCTTCGGCGAGAACACGCAGGCTCTTGTAAAAGAGGCCGTTGAGATAATCAAAGGTGCGGGCAAGACGGTGGGTGTATCGCTCGGCCCCGACACGTTTGATGTCAAGAAGTATTGGTTTGATCGCGGATGCAATATGATAAGCGCGGGCGGCGACTTCGATTATCTGCTTCGCGCCGGACTTCGCAACCGCGAGCAGTTTAAGGAGTTGTTCGGCAATGCGTGAATTTGATCTTGAGATAAAGCGCGAGAGTCTTTATGAGATAGTTGCAAGAAAACTCGAGGAGATG
This sequence comes from uncultured Lachnospiraceae bacterium, assembly GCA_964478105.1. Classification (GTDB taxonomy): domain Bacteria; phylum Bacillota; class Clostridia; order Oscillospirales; family CAG-272; genus CAYZHW01. The sequence goes on from CAYZHW010000025.1 coordinate 10,941, forward strand.
ATCCTCTCGGATAGGGCGAATATGGAAAAGAAGCTCCCTTCGGAGCACGCGCTTGCCGCGAGCTTTGACGTGAGCCTGCCTGTTATCCGACAGGCGCTGGTGCTCTTGCGCGAGAGGGGAATCGTTATAAGCAAGAACGGCGACGGCTCTTACGTGAGCGAGCCGCCTCCCGAGAAGCTCACCGAGACCATCGGCCGTTTTTCACGCGCCGGAAGTATAAGCGCTCTTGACGTTTTTACGGTCAGAATGAGCTTGGAGAGGACCGCCGCGCGCCTTGCCGCCGAGAATATCAGCGCGGATGAGATAGAGGAGTTGAAGGCACTCAACGCCGAGATGAAGCGTGCACACGGACGCAGACGCGCTGAGCTCGACGCGCTCTTTCACACGCGTATCGCAGAAGCGTCGGGCAATATGCTCCTTTCAATGTTCGTATCCTCGCTCGGAACGCAGCTCGTGCCGATGTTTGAGAAGGCGGCTCTTGTATCGGGCGCAAACGAGCGCGGATGCGAGGGGCACGACGATATGATCGCACTGCTCGAGAAGCGCGATCCCGACGGCGCGGCAGACCTGGTACGTGAGCATCTTCTGTGCTCTATGAGAAACTTTGAAATAGGAGAAAAAGTTTGAAAATGGATTTTCAAACTCCGGTTTTGTGGCTTTTGCCGCAGGAAGCAGAGCGGCAATTTGCTTCGCAAACCAGCCCCAATTCCCAAAAGAAAGGAAGCTTTTGTCAATACAAAAGCTGTGATTTATATATGAAACGACTTGTAAAAGGAAAGGTTTTTGATTTTACGATAAGCGAGCCCGAGCTCTATGTCGACAACGAATCGCGCGGCAGAAGCGGACATATGAGCCACGCGATGACCGAGTACGAGCCGGGCAAGGTGCTTGCATTCAATATGAACGTCTCGCCCAAGCGTAACGGCGGCCACGGACAGTACGGATGGGTCGAATACCGCCGCTCGCTTGACGCGGGCAAGACCTGGGGTGAGATAAACACCTTCCCCTTCTCGTGGGATTCCTTCCTTGACGGAAAATTCACTATTGCGTGTGAGAAAGCGGTGACCTGCCCCGATGGCACGGTCGTTGTGTTCTGCCTTCGCAATTCGCCTTATAACGAGATCTGCTCCGAGCCCTTCTACACTCCCTACTACGTCAAGAGTCACGACGGCGGCGTAACGTGGGGTGAGGCAAAGGAGTTCTCCCCTTGGGCGGGACGCATCTATGACGCCATTATGTACGAGGGCGACATCTACGTCGTGCAGTTCTGTAACGATGCCGAGATCCACTGGACGGGCAGACTCCCCGACCACGTTTACCGCATTTTTAAGAGCTCGGACAACGGCGAGAGTTTTGAGGTCATATCGACCGTACCCGTCAACACGCTCAACCGCGGCTACGGCTCGCTCTTGTTCCGCCCCGACGGAAGTCTTATATTCTACTGCTACAACAGAGCAGACGAGGTCAATATGGACTATATGATAAGCTATGACAAGGGCATCACGTGGTGTGAGGGCGGCAGATGCTACGTTAAAAAGGGTATACGAAATCCGCAGACTCTCATCTGGGACGGACAGTTTATTCTTCACGGCAGAGGCTCGTGCGGGCGCGGATTTATGCTCTATACCTCGGCTGACGGAATCAACTGGGACGAGGGTTTTGCCATTGAGCCGAACAAGGAGCTCTGCTATTATTCGAACAATCTTCTCATTGACGGCAAGGTGCTCTTACAGTATTCCGACTCCTACAGCGGCGGCTGTGTAAATGTGCTTCATTCGTGGCTTGAAAAAGCATAATTGTTTGAGGTCATTGCGTTTTTCGCAAAACGCCGGGCGGATATATGATTTAAAAAGTTAAAAAACCATTGTAATTTTTTCCTATTTGTGATATTATTATAGTATAAAAAACAAAAAAGGAGATTTTGCTATGGATACACTTAAGAAGTTCTTTCCTCTTTCCTTTAAGTATTCGGACAGTGTAGTTGATCTCGTTATAGGTATCATCATCTACCTCGTTGTAGGTGCTATTGCGGGTGTGCTTATCGGTGTTCTCGCACTCGTTCCGATCATAGGCATCATCATCGCTCTTTTGGGCGGTCTTGTTGACCTCTACGTTCTTATCGGAATCGTGCTTCAGGTTCTTAATTTCTTGAAGGTACTTAAGTAAGAAGAAAAACAAAAAACGCGCACAGCAAAAAGCTGTGCGCGTATTTTTTTCATAATTATCCCACCAAGCCGTGTAACCGACAATTAGAAACCCTGCAAAGCAAGGTTGGTGTCCTCTCCGACAGCGTTGTGCTACCAGCATCCTGCAAAAACGTCGGGCAAGCCACAAGGTAAGAGCAGGGAGGTCTGCATTCCATATTATCGGAAGTCCGGACTCCATTTTAGTGATGTGGTTCCAATAAGCCGATCATCACGCACACGGCAGGAATTTTTAATTAGGTTATGCAAAGGGATACATATTTGCATCTCTTACAATCTTTACATCGTTTCCATACTTGTTAGTATATGGGTTATGCAAAGATACACATATCTGCATCTCTTACGATCTTTACATCGTTTCTGTACTTGCTAGTATATAGGTTATGCAAAGAGATACATCTTTGTGCATAGAGCCGCTCTTACGAATCGAGGTCTACTTCGTCGAAGAGCTCATCTTCGAAAATGTCAGCGATCTTATCAAATTCGTCATCGTCGTCGATGGTGACAAGGATATCCTCGCCGTTATCGTCCTTTTCCTTCTTGAGGATAACATACTCGACAACGCCGTCGGAGTCTGCCTTGCCGTCCTCGGGGACGAGCGCAAAATACTCGTTTCCGTCAAGCTCGCACGAGCCGATAAGCTCAAACTTGAGCTCGTTGCCCTCTTCGTCTGTCAATGTATAGTATTCGGATTCAAAAACTTCTTCTGCCATTTTTAGTACCTGACCTTTCTATGTCTTCTGTTATTATTGTATACGAAAAACGCGGTTCTGTCAACCGTATCAGAGCGAATTCAAAATATTACCGCCCTCGAAGTCGAGCACCGAGGAGAGGATGTAGTTTGAGACGTACATTCCCTTGGGTGTAAACGAGTATGTACCGCCGTTGAATTTTACAAATCCGCCGTCGATGTACTCGCGCAGCTTCGCGCCGTAATTCTCTTCGAAATCAAAGCCGAATCTGCGGTTGAATTTCGCCGCTGAGACGCCGTCCGAGAGGCGCATACGCAGCATTATGTATTCTGACATACGCTCGAACATCGAAATCTCGCTGTTCTCGGAGTAGATGTTGATATTATTGTTTACTATCTCAATGCCGTCTATGTATTTTACGATATCGCGCACAACGGCAAAGCGGCGCTCGCCGAGATATGAATGAGCCGCGGCACCGAGCCCGAGGTATTCGTCACAGTTCCAATATTTGAGATTGTGACGGCAACGGTATCCGGGACGGGCGAAATTGCTTATCTCATAGTGTTCGTATCCGCGGGATTCAAGCAGCTCTATTGCCGATAGGTACATTTCATACTCGGTGTCCTCGTCGGGAAGCGGAAGCGTGTCGCGGCGCTCGAAAAAGGGCGTGCCTTCTTCGATCTTAAGCGCGTAGAGCGAGATGTGCTCGGGTGCGAGCCCTGTCACGTAGTCGAGAGTTTTCGCAAAACTGTCCTTTGTCTGGTGCGGTATGCCGTACATAAGGTCAATGCTGATGTTATCAAAGCCTGCGTCGCGTGCCGCGCGGTAGCATTCGTTGAAGTCCTCGAGCGTGTGGATACGTCCGAGCTCAGAGAGCTCGTTTCTGTGTATCGACTGAAGTCCGATGGAGAGGCGGTTTATGCCCATACGGCGGTATTTTTTGAGCGTTTTCTTGTCGACCGTCGCGGGATTGACCTCAATTGTGAATTCAGCATCCCTTTTTATGTCAAGATTGCGGTTTGCGGTGTCGATAATGCTCGACAAAAGGGAAGAGTCGAGCGTGCTGGGAGTGCCGCCGCCGATGAAGACGGTGTCCACCTCGTAGCCGGCGAGATCCCGTTTGTAATCCTCTATCTGTATGCGCAAAGCCGAGGTATATGATTTTGCCAGATCTTTGTTCGGGCACTTGAAGGAGTAAAAGTCGCAGTATGCGCACTTCTTCTCGCAAAAGGGAATGTGCAGATAAAGGCCAAGCTTCTTCTTTTCGTTTTCTTTCATATTTATATCCTTATACGGTATTTTGCGGGGAGACCCCTTTTAGGGAAAAGGGGTCTCCCCGTACTCCTCTTCCAAAACCTTTCAAACGAAAGGTTTTTTACACAAATATTATGTCTTATTTGCATCCGTTTGGCGTTTTGCGTGTTTTGCGGGAGCAAAACCAAAGTTGTTTAGACTTTGAGCAAAAGGCAAGTAGAGGCAAGAAACCGAAAAACACAGCTGTTACGAAATGCCTCTACATTATTCGTCATCAAGCTTAAGCACTGCCATAAAGGCTTCGGGCGATACCTGCACCGAGCCGAGCTGGCGCATCTTCTTTTTGCCCTCTTTCTGCTTTTCAAGCAGC
>CAYZHW010000026.1:0-15107 GCA_964478105.1 uncultured Lachnospiraceae bacterium
CATAGGGTAGTTTTCGCGCAGCATTTCGGCGTCGCCGTATGCAAGGTATATCTCCCACGGGCATACCGTCGCGGCGTCCGCCCACGCGGCAGATATCTTTCTTGCACAGTCGGTGACCATAGGCACGATGCTGTAAAGTGCGCCGCTCGCGTGTTGCTCAAGCGCCATATCTCCGAGCCATTTCTTAAAGAATTTGTGTACGTCGTAGTTTATTGCAGCAGTCCTGCAAAAAACCTCGGCATCGCCTGTCCAGCCCAGGCGCTCTCCTCGCTGGGGGCAGTCGGTTGGAATGTCGATGAAGTTCGATCTGTGACTCCAGAGCGTATTGCTGTACAGACGGTTGAGCTTCTCATATCCGCAGGAAAAATGCCCTGTTCTTTTTATGTCGGAATAGACCGCCACTGCTTCAAAATTCTTAAGGTCGACCGTCTTATGCGGATATTCGTCGAGACGGATATACCTGAATCCCTGAAAAGAGAAGCGCGGTGCGAAAACATCATCTTCTCCGCTGCAGATGTAGGTCATTATGTTAAGTTCGTCGGTATTGCCGTCGTTGTGGTAGTTGTCGTTGTAAAAGTTGCCGTCACGGTCGAGAACTTCGCCGCAGGAGATGACGATGCGGTCACCTTTGTTTGCTTTTATCTTCAGCCTTACAAAGCCTGCAAGATTTTGCCCGAAGTCTATGATGCGTTCGCCTTTGGGCGTTACGATATACTCGCCGGGGCAGAGTGTTTCGTGTTCGGTGATAAATTCACCTACCTGTTCCATAAGCGCCGGTCTTTCTTTTGTGTCAAGATGTGCGCGCCCGAGATGTTTTATTTTCGCACCCGCATCGACCGTCTCGCCGTCGTATATCTCGGAAAAGAGTATCTTTGAGGAGAAAACATCCCAGCTGTCATCGGTCACGATGACTTCGGACGTGCCGTCGGTGTAGCTTATCTCTACACTTGCTATTACCGATATTTCGGAGCAGTCGACTCTCGGTCTTCTGCGATAGCCGATAGAGCCGAGTGCCCAGCCTTTTCCCGCAATGATCGAGAGGGTGTTGTTTTCGCCGAGATATTCGGTTATATCATATTTTTGATATTGTATTCTGTGCTCAAACGATGTCCATCCCGGCGCCATATAGGCGTTCCCGACCTTTTTACTGTTGATAAAAAAGTCGTAGACACCAAAGGCTGAGACAAGTGCCTCGGCTTTTGATACGGGTTTTGTTATATTGATGCTTTTTCTGAAATCCGGGCATACCTCGCCGATATCTTTCGGCGCGCGTATCCATTTTGCGTTTTTGTTCATTTTACCACCGTGTACGATCCGCCGGTGACCGTTCTTTCGCTCATACCGGGGATCTTTATTGTTGCTGTTGTTTTTTCGGGGAGCTCGATATCATATCTTACCTTGTCGCCTATATATCTCCACGAGACCGATATTTTTCCGCATCTTGTGTCAATACTTCCTCCGGCAAAGCCGATGCGCTTATCGCAAATAGGAGCGATCTCCACTTTTTCGTATCCCGCGCCGTCGTCGCAGATCTTTATTCCGAGCATATTGCTGTATACCCAATCAAAGACCGAGCCGTATGCGTAGTGGTTAAAGGAGTTCATATCGGTGCTCCACATCTTGTAATTCTCATCAATGCTGTCCCAGTGCTCCCAGATGGTCGTAGCCCCCATATTGACAGAGAAGAGCCACGAGGGATTCTTTTCCTGAAGCAGAAGATCATATGCCACATCTGCGCGTCCGTTGTCGGAGAGTGCGTGGAGAATGAATGGCGTGCCGACAAATCCTGTAGTCATACAGCCGTTGTTTTCGCTGATGAGCTCTACGAGTTTATTGATAAGTGCTTCTTTTTCGTTCTCTTCGTAAAGTCCGATGTAGAGTATGAGCGTGATGGCGGTCTGCGTGAGGTTGTTTACTTTTCTGTTCGTTGCAAGCGCATCATATTTGGGATATATTACGGGCATACCGTCACGCATAAACACTTCTCTGAATCTTGTTCTTACCTTGACAGCAAGATCTTCGAAATAGGTCGGATCCTCTCCAAGTGCCTTTGCCGCTTTTGCGCAGATGCTTGCCATATGGGAGAAGAATGCCGAGGCAATAAAGTCGGTCTGCGTTGCACCAACATAGATGCCGTAGCCTGCATCCATCGCAAGCCAGTCACCGTAATGGTTTGCGCCCAGCCACAGGTACTCTTCGTCACCGTCACTGTGCATATATTCGACCCATTTTTTCATCATGGGGAACTGCGAACGAAGAGTTTTCTTGTTGCCGTACGCAAGGTACATCTGCCAGGGTGCATTTACAGCAACGTCTCCCCAAACTGTCGAGCAACGCTGGCCGTTGACGCCGCAGCCGGGAACGACTCCCTTGACTCCGCCGCGCTCTGTCTGCTCAAGAGCTACGTCACCGAGCCATTTTTCAAAGAATTTTTCAACATCGTAATTGATAGCCGCCGTGCGGCAGAAGACGTTTGCATCTCCCGTCCAGCCCAGGCGCTCGTCGCGCTGAGGGCAATCTGTTGGGACATCCACAAAGTTCGATCTCTGCCCCCATACCGTGTTGCTGTAAAGTCGGTTGAGCTTGTCATATCCGCAAATGAAATGTCCCGTTCTCTTCATATCCGAGTACACTGCAACCGATACAAAATCATCAAGATCCACCGTATCGAACGGATATTCGTCAAGGCGAATGTATCTGTATCCCTGGAAGGTGAATATCGGTTTGAGTGTCTCTTCTTCGCCCGAGAGCGTATAGGTCATAAGCGCTTTTGCGCTTCTGAGGTTGTCGGTGTAGAAATTGCCGTCTTTATCAAGTATTTCGGCGTGGGAGATGACTACTTTGTCGCCCTTTCTGCCCTTGATCTTCACTTCGACATATCCTGCGAGATTCTGTCCGAAGTCGATTACTCGTTCGCCTTTGGGGGTTATGATTAGCTCGGAGGGAAAGACCCGCTCCTTCTCTGCGATGAATTCACCGACCTGCTCTACTACTTCGGGTTTGTTCTCGGGAGAAAGTACGGCAGAGCCAAGTTTTTCTGTTTTTGCCGTAGGGTCTATGATCTCGCCGTCATAATGCGAGGAAAAAAGGAGCTTTGAGGAATATACATCCCAAGTATCGTCAGTGACGAGCGTTTCGGTCTCGCCGTCCTCGTATGTTATCTCGAACGAGGCGAGGATACAGATCTCGGAGGTGCTTTTTACGGGTCTGGGGGGTGTTCCGATCGCGCCGAGGCACCAACCGTTTGCGCAGAGCACGGATATCTCGTTTTCATACGAGAGAAAGGTGGTTATGTCGTATCTTTGATACTGTACGCGGTTTGCGTAAGAGGTATATCCCGGAGCAAAGAGGTAGTTGCCGACCCTTTTATCATTTATGTAAAGATTATACATACCGAGAGCAGTGACGCACGCCTCGGCTTTGGCTATCTTCTTTTTTGCAGTAAAGGTCTTGCGAAAATCGGGGCAGAGCTTGTCAAACCCGTTTGATGCCTTTATCCATTTTGCTTTTGTGTTCATTTTTTACCTCCGAAACGTAATATTTCTTGACTTGATTATATCACGTGTGTTATACTTAATCAATAGTCTGTTTTATAAAAAATATGGTCTTTTTTTAAGTGAGGTGAGAGTGTTGGGAACAATAGAAATGTTGGGTAGGGAATTGCAAAAAGAGCTTATACTTATTCAGACGTGTGATTCGGATTTTTCGTCTATGCATACCCATCCTTTTTTTGAATTTGTATATGTTCTTCGCGGACGTGCGGAGCACACGATAAACGACCGAACTATGATATTGTCCGAGGGAGATTATTTTCTTGTTGACCTGAACTGCCGTCACGAATACAGAAAGCTCTCGGATGAGGCGGATTTTTGCATAGTCAACTGTATGTTTTTGCCGCAGTTTATAGACGAGGATCTGCGCGGGGCAAAGAGATTTACCGAGATAGCCGAGTATTGCGTGTGTGATTTCGGACGCCGTAAAGAAAGCTCTGCCGCACTGTCTTCATATCACGATCGGGACGGGTTTGTCGGTGCTCTTATCCGCAGGATGATGCGCGAATGCCGTGACAGGGATCTGGGATCTGTTGAACTACTGAAAAATTCACTGGTCAGTCTTATGGTCTGTATGGCTCGAAACGAGACCGCACCGAGCGAGTCGGGCGCGGGATACATTACCAGGTATATCAAACGCTATACGGATAAGCATTTTTCAACGCCTCTGTGCCTTTCGGATATCAGCCGCGAGCTCGGGCTCAGCCTTACGTATGTGAGCTTGAAATTCAAGCAGGAAGCGGGAATGACCTTCCGTGATTATTTGAAAAAAGTGCGGATCGAAAAAGCCTGCAGGTATCTGCGCACCAAAGAGAAGACGGTTGCCGAGATCGCGGAGACGGTCGGATATTCGGATGCGGCATTCTTTTTTAAGATATTCAAAAAAGAGCTCGGTGTAACTCCTCACAAATACAGAGAACTTCACAAAAAATAAAAAAGCCGCATATGCGGCTTTTTGTTTATTTCAGTTCCGAAACAGCTGCAAGTATCTGTGCGGCTTGTGCGCGTGTGATGGTACCGTAAGGAGAGATATTTCCCCCGCCCGTACCCTTGAATATACCGAGTGAATTCAGAGAATAAAACGCACTTTTTGCCCACGCGGGAACACTTCCGATATCGGCAAAGGCAGGGAGTACGGTAGATGTTGCGGCATCGAGGATGTTGTTTATCATTACCGCCGCCTCAGCGCGCGTTATATTGCTGTTCGGATCAAACAAAATACCCTTTGAGGTATAGCTTCCGTGGACATATCCTCGTGAGAGTGCCTCTGCAACGTATCCCTTAAGCTCTTGGGGAATATCGTCATCGTCGGTGAAAATTGTAGCCGAACAGTCGGGGACATCCTTTATCCCTACAGCTTTCATCACCATTACAAGAAAATCAACGCGGCTGACATTCTCATCGGGATAAAAATATGCCTCTGCTCCGATGATCTTACTGTCTATCATACCGCTTTGTACTGCCTTGATGGCGGCGCCCTGTGCCCAGTGCCCTGTCATATCGGCTAAAACTATCTCTGTGTCATTTTTGTTGACTTTTATGCTTACCGTCGTTATATCGGAATAGTTACCGTATCTGTCGCGAACGGTGTACGAAAAGCTGTCCTTGCCTGTATAACCCACATTTGGGGTGTATTTGTAGTCGCCGCTGTTTTTATTTGCGAGCGTGAGATTACCGTTTTTTGGATAGGTGACTATCTCAAATGTCAGAGCGTCATTTTCAGGGTCGAGCGCATAGAGAGTTCCGAAAAGCGAGATGCCCTTTGCGGTCTCGACAGAAAGCGAAGCATCGTCACCGAGAGCGGTCGTGGGAGCAAAATTCATTGTTGGGAGCACGTACATAGTGCACACGATAGCGTGTGCGCCGTGATTGCTTGAAAAAGAGAATTCGCTTTCTCTTATCTCGCTTGACGCGGGTATGAATTTAAGCGAGGATATCTCTTTTCGCGCGATAACATCCCCCGCCTCGACGTTTTTATTGCCGAGCTTGAGTGTGCCGTCCGAGGGCTCGGGAAGAGATCTTACGGTTATTGAGCCGATACTTCCGACGCCGAGCGCCACCTCAAAATCAACGGGCGTGAAGGTGATGTCACTGTAGAGAAGCCCCGATTTTACCATTTCAACATCCTTTGCCAAAATATCGAGTCCGAGGGAGATCGGTGCGGGCTTTGCCGCCGAAACAGGGAATATGGAAAATGCAAATACCAGAGCGAGCGCAAGTATGCGGTGGAGTTTTTTTGAAGCTGAAGTTTTCATAGTTATCCTTTCTCTTTTTTGAATAATTTTGACAAAGATAGTTATCCCACGTTAAAATGTAAATTATACATTCGCGGAATATGATTGTGCTTGATATTTCATAAGGAAAATGATATAATATGATTTATAGATGAATGAAAGTCGAAAGAGAGAATCCGATTTTGAAAAAGTTTTTCAAAAAAATCACAGAATATGTGCCCGTTTGGGTAACGGTTATCGCCGCGATTGCCATAGTCTGCGGTGTGATCCATATCATCTCAGGGACTTCGACTGCTTTTGCCGATCTTTTCAATGAAAACGTGAGCTCGCATTTCCGTGCGGTGCTTGCGTATATCTCCGGAATCGTACCGTTTTCTATAGCAGAAGGACTTATTATGTTTATTCCCGTCCTTCTCGTTTTGCTGATTTATCTCAGTATAAAATATGCAAGTGATTCTTGGCGAAGCATTATAAGATATACATCTTCGATCTTTTCGGTGGTTTTGCTTTTTTATATATTTTTTGTTTTTGGCTTTGCTACGGCATACCAGGGCTCGACGATCGAGGAAAAACTCGAGCTTGACCGCCGCGACGTATCAGCCGAAGAGCTTGAAAAAACAGCATCGCGGCTTTTGGAGATGGCAAGCGAAAACCTCGAAGAGGTATATTTCGTATACGGCGGTGCTTCCGTTATGCCGTATTCGCTTGACGAAATGGAAGAGAAGCTGCTCGACGCATACGAAAAGGCTTGCGATAAGTATCCCTTTGTGCAGAGACTTCGCAGTGACTTAAAACCGATCATTTTAAGCGAGCCCATGACATACACCCACATATCGGGCGTGTATTCGTATTTTACAGGCGAGGCTAACCTTAATACAAATTTCCCCGACTACACTCTGCCGTATACGGCGGCGCACGAGTTTTCGCATCAGCGCGGTATCGCCCGCGAGGATGAGGCGAATTTTATGGCGTTTCTCGTTTGTCTTGAATCGGACGATCCGTACATCAGATACAGCGGATGTCTCAGCGTTTATGAATATGTGGCATCTGCACTTTATTCCGCCGATCCCGACAGGTATTATTCGGTGCTTTCGGGAATGGATATGCGTATAAGATGTGAGCTTGTCGCATACAGCGAATTTTTTGACAAATACAGAGAGAATGTGGTATCCGATGTGAGCGGTGCGATAAACGATACTTACCTCAAGCTTCAGGGTACCGAGGGAAGCCGCAGCTACGGCCGCGTTGTGGACCTTGCAGTGGCGTATTTCAAAGATAATTAACCTAAACGGGAGGCAAAGATATGTCAGAAACAAAAAAAAGCAGCATATGCGCGGCAACGGCGCTTTTCGTTGCCGTTTGTATATTTTTGGGCACGCTCTTTGCCGCTACCGTGCGTGCGGATGAAGAAGAACATTATTTTCCCACGCTTTACTGCAATGACGAGGTCTGGTACAAGAGTGATATATATCCTCTTGACCGTTATTTTCAGTTGTACTATATGCCGGTCTCGATACTCGGCCGATTTGATGGTATCACTGTATCCGAGAACGAGCGCTTCGGTACGCTGCTGATCTCATATTCGGGTGCAAGGCAGACAAACTTTATTTCCTTTAATCTCAACACCGATCTTGCGGTGACCGATAAGCTCAATGAATTTTACGCTATGATATACACGAAGGACGACGAGTATTATGTACCCGTAGATGTCGTGTGCAGTGCGCTCGGACTTACGACCGAATTTTACAGGCACGAGATCACGGGAGAGGTCGCGCTTCGTGTTTGCAACGGAAATCAGAAAAAGACTTTCGAAGAGCTTATACAGCTGTACAGCTACAGCGAAAGCTCGGACACAACGATCGAGGACGACCCGTATGTTACGACCGATCCGTCTGTGACCGATCCCCCTGCTCCGATCGATGCAAAAACACTATATATCACATTTGACGATGTAGGTCCCGCTATTCTTGACGGTGTGCTTGCGGAGCTTAAGTCTCACGGCAAAAGGGCAACTTTTTTTGTAACTCAAAGCACTCTTCAGGAGTCTCCTGTTTCTGTGATCAAGATGATCGCGGCAGGTCATTCGGTCGGATTGCTCTTTGACGTTGACGGATATGCCGCAGACCCGGTGAGCTCATTTCAATCCCAGAATGATATGCTTGTGAGAATGATCAAGCACGGATCGCGCTTCGTCCGCCTGTGCGGAAATACCGAGCTTGAGGCGGCAAAGCAAAGAGTACGGGATGCCGAATATACTGTCTGGGACTGGAATATTGACCTTAAAGCGGAAACTAACGGAGATATAATGACAAATCTTGCGGCGCTTGAAAAAAGTATAGAAGAAAATGAAGTGCTTGTTATGAGGTTTGTCGGCAATGATCACTGCCTTGGTATGCTCGGACAGGTATTGGACTATATAGATCAAAATATAAATTGTTCTGCCAGAACGATAAATGACGCTACGCAGGCGATAGATTAAAACAGTTAGGATGGTGTATTCCTGTGGACAAGAAAAGAATACTTATTGTGGAAGATGAACGCAATATCAGCCAGATACTTGCTTTTAACATTATGAAGGCGGGATACGCGTATGACGTTGCGTACGACGGCGAAGAAGGACTCGCGAAGGCGCTTACAGGAGAGTTCGATCTGATTTTGCTCGACCTTATGCTTCCCAAGATGAACGGATTTGAGATATGTGCCGAGGTGCGTAAAAAGCTCAACACGCCGATAATAATGGTTACCGCGCGCGAGGAAGAGAAGGATAAGATACTCGGCCTCGAGACGGGCGCCGACGACTATGTTACAAAACCCTTTGCCATAAACGAGCTGCTCTCTCGCATAAGGGCTAACATAAGACGAGCATCGGGAGAATTTGTCCGTGCGGAGGTTTCCCCGGCAGAGACAAAAAAGATCGAGATAAGAGAGATCACCATAGATTGCGACAGATATTCCGTGACCAAAAACGGCGAGGAGATAGAGCTTTCGAAAAAGGAATATGATCTGCTCGTTTTCCTCTCCTCAAATATTGGGAAGCCTTATTCCCGCGAGGAGCTTCTTGAAAACGTGTGGGGCTATGAGGGATTTTACGGAGATATCCGTACGGTCGACGTTACGGTCTCCCGTCTTCGCGAAAAGCTTGAGAGCAATCCCTCAAAACCACAGTATCTGCTTACCAAGCGCGGCGTGGGATATTATATTTCTTAAAAGGTTATGTAATTATGTATAAAAGCTTATATTTCAAGATCATTCTTATTCTCGTCATATTTATCATAATCGTTATGAGTGTCGTCGGAACGGTCCTTCTCAACAGTATCTCTTCGTTTTACGTAGAAGAGTTTATGGAGCAGATGGACAAGAATTTCGCGCCGGATACACAGCTATACGGCGTGCTTACGTCGGCGCTTTCATCCAAAGAATATTGGATCGAGCAAAAAGCCTTTCTTGCATCGTACAGCAGTTTGCTCGGTATCGACGATTACCGCAACTATTATATTCTTGATATGAACGGCGAGCTTCTTGACGGCTCGGATACGGAGCTTGGTTCAAAGCTCCAGAAGACGCCGAATATGCTTGCGGCAATGAACGGCAAGACCGAAAACTCAAGCACATTTGCCGAGGATTATGCCGACTATGCGGTATATCTGTCTTCGGGCGAGCGTGAGTGTATAATCTACGTCAAGGATTCGCAGGAAGAGATGCAGCAGTTCAGCTGGATAATGTTCTCGATCATCCTGCAGACACTGTTTATAGGGCTTATTATCGCGTTTGTACTTGCGTTTTTCCTGTCGAAGGCGATAACATCTCCGATACAGAATCTTACCAAGGGCGCGCAGCTTGTTGCCGCAGGAGAATTCTCGCATCAGATCGACGTGCATTCGAAGGATGAGATAGGTACGCTCACCGATACCTTCAATCATATGAGAACGGTACTTAAAAACACTATCGAAGAGGTATCGGGAGAGAGGCGCAAGCTTGAGACGGTATTTTCACATCTTAAGGATGGAGTCATCGTTTTCTCCGATGAGGGGAAGGTCATCAATATCAACGAGAGCGCAAAGTCGCTTTTGCTTGGAAGATACGACGAAAATTTCAATATGCTGACCCTTCTTGACGTGCTTTCCATCAAGTATGAGGACGAGCTGGAAGAGGACGACGGCGTGATCCACGACATCGTATTCGAAAACAGGGTCTTCGACGTCAACTTCGGAAATATCCGCTATATGGATGACAACAAGCTTCACGACGGAATAATAGCGGTAATTCAGGATATTACCAACAGATATGAACTTGATAAGTCGCGCCGCGAGTTCGTGGCGAATGTTTCTCACGAGCTTCGTACGCCGCTGACTTCGATAAAGGGCGCGTGCGAGACGATATATGAAAATCCCGATATGCCCGACGATATGAAGAACAGCTTCCTTACGATGGCGATCGAGGAGAGCGACCGTATGACGCATATCGTACGTGATCTGCTTGTTCTTTCCAGACTTGATAATAACAGAACTCAGTGGAATATTTCTGACTTTGATATCAGTGCCGCGCTTCTTCACGTTTGCCAGGTAATGCAGGTCGATGCAAAGACGCATAATCACAATTTTGTTTTTGATCCCGATCTCGCACCCCTTTCGGTGCATGCCGATAAGGAGCGCATAGAGCAGGTCATCATAAACATTATATCAAATGCTTTCAAATATACTCCCGACGGCGGAACGATCAGTGTCCGTCTTGAGGAAGTTGACGATCACGTAAACATAAAGGTACGCGACAACGGAATCGGTGTTCCCAAGGAGGATCTGCCGAGGCTCTTCGAGCGTTTCTACCGCGTTGAAAAGGCACGCACATCCGACACGGGCGGTACGGGACTCGGACTTGCCATTGCCAAGGAGATCGTTGAGGCTCACGGCGGTACCATTACGATAAAGAGCAAGCAGAATGTCGGTACAGAGGTAGTTATAATTCTTCCCAAAATAACAAAGCTTCAGAGCACTACATAAAAAGCAAGGAGGTGCGGAGAATGAAAAAAGTTTCAAACGCCATAGAAACCGTAAAGACTATACTGTTCGCGGCGCTGTTCGTAAGTATGGTCATACTTGCGGCGATGTATATTCTCAGCACCCAGAGCGAGAGACTGGCATTTGGTGACGATATAGTCTTTGATAAGTTCCTTGCCGTTAAAACCAATGATTCGCAGAGCGCCGAGACCTTTAATTTTGCTCATATCTCTCCCGAGCTTATCGGAGTGAAAAAGAGCGGTGAGAGGGCAAGGGCTATGCTTGCAAACAGCGGATATCTCTCGGATATGTACGGAAATATAATGCCTTATATCACTCACATATTCGGCGAGGGTGGCACGTGCACCGCGCTCGATGCCGACACAGGGGCTTCTCTTTGGAAAAAATGCATAGATTCGGATGAGTTTGTATATGTGAGATACCACACCGAGTTTCCGTTCTCGTTGCTTTATGCCCACAGCAGATATACCGAGGATACCGATATATACGATTCATCAAAGGATAGCGAGACATACGTGTCCGAATTCTTCATTTTACGCGAAAACGGAGCTTACGCACTCGTTGCAAGAGACGCAAAAGGCAACGTCGCCCGCTTTGACACAGAGAACACCGAGCACGGCTTTGAATATTCTCTCTTGGATCGTTATTTGAACAGATGCCAGGAGTTTGCGTTTGCCGCACAGCTTTACGGATATTACGGCAGCTTTGACAGCGTGCCGATACTGTACGATAATTTCTCTTCGAAGAATGTTAATGCCGACAACATTATATTTGACAATTTCGGAGATGTTTCGGGGGATAATTTCAGAGAGCTTATGCGTCTTTTTGATTTCAACCCGGACAAGCTCAACGCTTACGTTGATGTCGATGATAACACCGCGTCGCTGTTTGTTGAGGCGCACGGAACGCTTCGTATGTCTACATCAAAACTTGAGTATACTGCGGCATCTGACGGCGGTATTTCGGTGCCGGATTTCTTAAATTATAAGAACATAGATTATAACGTGTACGACCATATCAAAGCCGCTGAGTGCTTTGCCTATCTTATCAGGAATATGAGTCCGGAGACCTTCGGCGGCGATGCCGCACTCGGCCTTTCGTATATCGGATACCGTGACGGTATCCTTGTCGTTGAGTACTCGTATTTCTACGAAAACGTACTTGTCGAATACGGCGAAGAGAAGATCGCACTTCGCTTCGAGATAGCAAACAATAAGTTTGTCGGCATAAAGATAAGACCGCTTTCGCTTACTTCTTCGGGGAATACTCTTCGCAATTTCTCTCAGAGTATGATATTCAAACTGTACGAAGAAGAGCTTACCGCAAAAGAAAATATACGCATTGATATGCGACTGAGATATACCGTGCCCAATTCCGAAAGCGATGATACGGGCGCGGAATGGAGCCTTATTGCATATTAAGGAAGAAAGGGGGAAAGCTTGTGGATCTCAAACGAATAAAGACCGTAATGATCTTGATCCTCGTTGCGATAAATGCATTTTTTGTGTATAATCTCGTGTCGGATCACCTTGAAAAGAATTATATAAACGATGCAACGGTGAAAAACGCTGTCGAGATCTTAACGCGCGAGGGCATTGAGATAGATGTCTCTGCCGTGCCGAAGAAAAAGCTGACCCTGCCGATCTATGAAAGCATTTTCGATGAAGAACACAACGAAAAGGTGGTTGCGCTCTTCTCTGACGCTGATATCGAAAGCACTTTCTCCATTCCTGACGGAATGAGATTCGTTACAAAAAACGCGGATCAGATAGAGTTTTCCGAGGAGTTCGGAATCGTTTTTGTCTCGGGTGAATCCGACAGATATACCGATTTCTCAAATATGATCGCGAGTGTACCGCAGACGGATTTTTTGCCGGCAGAAACCGATGATGCATTAATAAAAAGCGTAAAAGAGATGCTCTCGGCCGATACATCCGCGTCGGTCGGATATGCCAAGCTCGGCGCACAGTGTACAGGCGTGTATGACGACGAAACTACGGGATACCGTTTTTTGAGATTTTCTCAGACTATGGATAAAACACCGATATACGGTCACGATATTATCTGTGTCGCAGACGGCGAAAAACTGTTGTATTTGGAAGGACTTTGGAGCTTTTTATCCACCGATGCAGAATATTCCTCACAACTTTACGATCAGGTAAATATACTGTTTATGGAAAAGAAAAGCATAGACGCGGTGAAGGCCGAGCATGAGGCGGCCGGGTTGGAAGTGCAGACAGAATACCGTATCGAAAAGATCGATTCGGTTTATTGCACATACTTTAATGACAGCAAAACGGGCATTTATTTCATTCCCGCGTGGCGTATAACCTATTTCGACGGCAGTGAATCGGTCTACGATGCACTCAATGGCATACAATATGTCGGAGTTGAATGAAAAATAATAAAAAAGCTCTTCCATTTTACCAATTTATGTGGTAGAATATAATGAGATAACAGAGATTGGTTGATTTTTTGGATATAAAACACATTTTTAAGGGGTATGACATGGAGCAGATCGTAATTAACGGCGGCAGATCACTGTTCGGCAATGTTGAAATAAGCGGAATGAAAAATGCCGCGCTTCCTATAATCATAGCGTGTATCCTCACGGAGGATGTCTGCGTTATAGAAAATTTGCCCTGTATCAGTGACGTTACTCTATCGCTCGAGATACTTAAGTCGATGGGCGCTAATATAAAAATGCTCGGAAAGAACACGGTTGAAATAGATACAAGACACCTTGAGGGCGGCAAGTCTCCTTATGACTTGGTAAGCAAGATGAGAGGCTCGACCTATCTTATAGGAGCCGAGCTCGGACGCTTCGGCGCGGCAAAGGTAGGCTGGCCCGGCGGATGCGATTTCGGCGAGAGACCTATAGATCAGCACATCAAGGGTTTTTCGGCGCTCGGAGCTAAGGTGAACGTTGAAAACGGATATATCTACGCGGATGCTTCTGCGGGACTTGTCGGAAATCAGATATATTTCGACGTCGTCACGGTCGGTGCTACGATAAATATTATGCTTGCGGCAGTAAAAGCCGAGGGCACAACGATAATTGACAACGCGGCACGAGAGCCGCATATAGTTGACCTTGCTAACTTCTTCAATACCTGTGGCGCGAAGATATCGGGTGCGGGTACGAGCGTTATCAAGATCAAGGGTGTAAAGGAGCTTCACGGCTGCTCCTACGCTATCATTCCCGATATGATCGAGGCGGGAACGTTTATGACGGCTGTTGCCGCAACGGGCGGAAACGTGCGTATTACGAATGTTATCCCGAAGCATCTTGAGATAATCTCCGCAAAGCTTGTTGAGATGGGAGTAAACGTCGAGGAATTCGACGATTCTATAGTTGTCAAGCGCGAGGGCGCTATCAACGGAGTAAATGTAAAGACTCTTCCGTATCCCGGATTTCCTACAGATATGCATCCGCAGATGAGCGCGCTGTTTTGCTTTGCAAACGGAATGGGAAGCGTGTCCGAGGGTATTTGGGAAAACAGATTCAGATATGTTGATGAACTGCGCAAAATGGGCGCACAGATAAGCGTCGACGGAAAGACTGCGACCATTACGGGCGGCAATCCTATGACGGGCGCTCCCGTGAAGGCGACCGACCTTAGAGCAGGCGCTGCGATGATAATCGCGGGACTTGCGGCGAAGGGCAGGACCGAGATCGGCAACATCGGATCTATCGAGCGCGGATACGACAACGTCGTAGAAAAGTTCAGAGCGCTCGGAGCGGATATTTCCAAGCGCTACGTTCCCGATGATGAGAATACTTTAAGAAAAGCTAATTAATGAAAACGGAATGTCATAATCGACATTCCGTTTCGTTTTGGAATTGCATTCTCGTGCCCGAATTGATAGATTAGAATTATGATCTATAAATTGGGAGGAGAAAATGAACACATACGCATACATAAGAGTTTCAAGCACGGATCAGAATGAGGATCGGCAGATCGACGCAATGCGCGAGGCGGGCGTGGATCCGAAAAACACCTACATCGACAAGCAGTCGGGTAAGGATTTTGAGCGTCCGCGCTACAAAAAGCTTATAAAAAAGCTTCGCGAGGGAGACCTGCTCTATATCCTCAGCATCGACCGCCTCGGCCGTAATTACGAGGAGATACAACATCAGTGGCGCGTGCTCACCAAAGAGATCGGCGTCGATATCTGCGTGATAGATATGCCTCTGCTCGATACCAGAAACGGTAAGGACCTGATGGGGACGTTTATAGCTGATCTTGTGTTGCAGATACTCTCCTTTGTCGCGCAGAACGAGAGGGAGAATATCAAAAAACGCC
>CAYZHW010000027.1:0-15013 GCA_964478105.1 uncultured Lachnospiraceae bacterium
TAACGAGAAGCAAAAATACATAAACAGAATTGTTTAGTCTTGGTCGAGTGGGAGTGAGTTTTTGAAATTTTCAGAGTAGCTTGAAACCATTGTTTCAAGCTACTTTTAGCAATTAAACAATTATAAAAGGAGAAAAAATATGTCTAACATTTGGCACGATATTTCGCCCAAGAGAATAAACGCCGAGGACTTCATCTGTGTTGTAGAGATATCCAAGGGCAGTAAGAAAAAGTACGAGCTTGATAAGGAGACGGGTCTTATTATGCTTGACAGAATACTCTATACCTCGACGCACTATCCAGCAAACTATGGATTTATCCCGCGCACCTACGGTGACGACAACGACCCGCTCGACGTTCTCCTTCTTTGCTCGGAGCCTCTCGAGCCTCTTACGCTCGTGCGCGCGTATCCTATCGGAGTTATCTCGATGATAGACAACGGAAAGAACGATGAGAAGATCATCGCGATCCCGTTCAGCGATCCGAACTACAACATCTACACCGATATCGATCAGCTCCCCACTCACGTCTTTGACGAGATGCGCCACTTTTTCTCGGTCTACAAGAATCTTGAGAACAAGACGACGGCGGTCGACGAGGTCAGCGACAGAACAGAAGCGGTAAAGGTCATAAAGGCGGCAATAGACAATTATATCGAGTATTTTTGCAAGTAAAGTGCAGATTTCAGGTGATGCAACCTGAAGTTTACATAAAGAAACGCCGAATTGGTGGTGTGTTTTCACCCTTTGTTATACAATTTGAATAACAAAGACACAAGGAGTTGAAACTATGACACTTGGCGAAAAACTTTCAAAATTAAGAAAAGAACAGAATTATACGCAAGAGCAGCTTGCTGAGATACTCGGCGTCTCGCGGCAGTCGATAAGCAAATGGGAGTCTGACATCGCGTATCCCGAGACCGATAAACTTATCGAGCTCGGCAAGATATTTGATTGCTCAATGGACTATCTTTTAAAAAACGACATTACCGAAAAGACCGGTATTCCGATGCCCGCCGCTCCCGCGCGGCGAGAGGGAAATCTTGTTAAAGAGATCGTCGGAATTGTCTTGCTTGCAGTCTCTCTTATCGGCGGACTAATTCTTATGATTTCGGGAAGAGCGGCAGACGGGACATATTTTGCCCTCGCTTTTCTTGTGCCGATCTTTGCCTGTGCACTGATATGCCTTTTGGTAAACAAGCATACGGGATATTGGTGTGCGTGGACCGCGGCGGCTCCCTTGGCGGTGCTCTCGCCTGCGCTTATCGGTATCGGCCCGCTCATAGGAGTATTTGTGCTTCAGAGCGTGATTATCGCCGTTATGTGCTTTTTTGCCGGCAAGGTATACCTTGATGTTAAGATCGAGAGAAGCACGGCAAAAAATGTGGGGATAATCGCCGCGTGGATAGCACACTACGGCTTGCACTTTTTTGATTTTCGCATACAGAATCTTTCGATGGCGCTCTATATTGTGGAAGCAACGCTTCTCTGGGGTGCGGTCGCACTCCTTGCGACATACACGATATGTTACGGAAGAAAGGATAAAAGATAAGTTTTCGATATGAATATTAAAATAGAAAAGGCACATCCGGCCGATGCGGCGGCATTGCTTGAATATTTACAGCGTGTCGGCGGCGAGACAGACAACCTGACCTTTGGTGCAGAGGGACTCCCTATAAGCGTAGAAGAAGAGGAAAAATATATTGCAACGATGGCGGATTCAAAAGACGGTGTTTTTCTCGTCGCAAAAGAGGAAGGACGTATCGTCGGCAGCGCAAGCCTTAGCCGTCTGCCGCGCAGAATGAGCCACAGATCAGATCTTGGCGTGACGGTCATCAAAGATTGTTGGAACAGGGGCATCGGTTCTATGCTGCTTGGTGCGGTTATTGATTTTGCGAAAGAAAACTCGGTTGAGTTTATTGAGCTTCAGGTGCGAAGTGACAATCTTGCGGCTATACACCTTTATGAAAAATTCGGATTTAAGAAGATATGTACCTATCCCGATTTCTTCAAGATCGACGGCAGGTATTTCGACGTGGAATATATGAGCTTAAGGCTCAAGTAAAGCAACAGCCTCATTCTTTTTTTGATGAGGCTGTGTTTTTTTCGTTTTTCTTTTTTTAAAAAGTGTGATGCTATTGAAATTTTTTGATTTTTGTGATAAAACAATATATGGATATAAAATGCATACGCGAAAGGAAAAAACTATGATCTATCTTATTTCTCCCGATAAAAAGCAGTATAAGGCAAATCTTCACTGCCATACAGTTCTCTCGGATGCCTGCAAGACACCCGAAGAAGTAAAGGAAATGTACAAGTCTCACGGATATGACATCCTCTGCATTACCGACCACGAGCGTCCGACCGACCACACGCATATGAGCGAGCCCGATTTTATGATGCTTACCGGTTACGAGGCATATGTGCGTCCCGACAAGACCTGCTATTACAATCTTTATGATAAAGAGATACATATGTGCTTCTACGCGCGAGATCCGCATAATGTAAAGATGATATGCCCCAACTATTATTACACCAAGTATTTCAGACGTGACGGCGCGGAGGATCAGGTCGTAGGCGTAGGCCCCGACAGTGAGAGAATATATTCGCGCGAGTACATAAACGAATTCATCCGTCTCGCAAACGAGAACGGATATCTTGTTGCATACAATCACCCTGCCTGGTCGATGGAGGCAGAGGAGGATGTTCTCGCGTATGAAGGATATTTCAGTCTTGAGATAATGAACTATGCCGCACATATCGGAAGCGGATACGATTATGCCGGTGCATTGTATGATAAAATGCTTCGCGCGGGCAAGCGAGTGTTCTGTCACGGTGCGGATGACAATCACAATTTCTTCCCCGAGGGAGATTACAGATGCGACTCGTTTGGCGCGTTCACGATGATCATGCCCGAGGAGTTCACATACGGCTCGGTCATTGATGCTATGTCGCGCGGCGAGATGTACTCGTCGATGGGACCGATATTCAAGGAAGTCTCGATCGACGGCACAAGGGTGCATATCGAGTGCTCCGAGGTTGCTCACGTGCACGTTCACGTGGGAAACAAGGCACCGAACTTTTTGCACGGTGAGAACATTACCTCTGCTGATTTTGATATAGATCCCAGAGCACTATACGTACGTGTTTCGATATGCGACAAAGAGGGACGTTGGGCAGATACACGCGGATTCTTCAGAGATGAGATAGGCTTTGAAGGAGAAGGCGGAGACAAGGGGAAGACTAATACGTAAATAAAAAAACACTAAAGCGCCGCAATAAAGCGGCGCTTTTTTATGATTTTTGATAAAAATGTGGATTTTTTTTTAAAATATGATACAATAGATATAATATATCGTGATACGAGTATCGGAGGAAGACAATGGAACGTTTTTTTAAGCTCAAAGAGCGCGGAACTACCGTAAAGACCGAATTTATAGCGGGAATGACCACATTCTTTGCAATGGTCTACATTCTTATGGTCAACGCTAATATGTTTGCAGATCCTTTCGGCGACGGATCGAATCCCCTTGGCGTTTCGTACGGCGCGATCTACATAGCCACGGCGATATCGGCGGTCATCGGCACAGTTTTGGCGGGATTACTTTCGAATCTTCCGCTCGCACAGGCAAGCGGAATGGGTCTCAACGCCTTTTTTGTGTATACCGTGTGTATCGGATTCGGACTATCCTACGCGAACGCTCTGGTGCTCATCCTTCTCGAAGGAACGGTGTTCATCTTACTTACTGTTACGGGACTGCGCAAAAAAATATTTGATGCGCTCCCCGAGGCGGTTAGAGTTGCTATCCCGTCGGGAATAGGTCTTTTTATCGCGCTTCTCGGCCTTCAGAATGCGGGTATCGTAGTGCCTAACGTATCGACTTGTGTGGATCTTGCGTCTTTTAATCTCTTACACCAAAGCTGGGGCGATATTATGCCTATGGTGGTAACGATATGTACACTGCTTGCGATCGTTATTATGAGCCAGAAGAAGCTTCGCGGCGCGGTGCTTATCGGCATTGTCGGCGGAATGGTCCTCTATTATCTGCTCGGATTTACGGTCGACGGCTTTTACGAGACGCTGAACATCAGTTTTATAAGCCCGATCGAAGCGTTCAAAGAATTTGGTACAGAATCGCTTTTCAGAGTGTTTACAGACGGATTTGATTTTTCTGCTTTTATTGAAAAGAACGGAAGTGCAAATCTCGTTCTTACCATAATTACAACTGCGCTTGCTTTTTGTATGGTCGATATGTTTGATACGCTCGGTACGCTTTATGCCGCGTGCGAGCGCGCGGGATTGCTTGATGATGAGGGCGAGCCGATCAATATGAATCGGGGAATGCTCTCGGACGCTATCGCAACGACAGCGGGGGCTATATGCGGAACGTCTACGGTTACGACCTTCAGTGAGGTAAACGCAGGCGTTGCGGCGGGCGGACGTACCGGCCTTACGGCGGTATTCTGCGGCGG
This sequence comes from uncultured Lachnospiraceae bacterium, assembly GCA_964478105.1. Classification (GTDB taxonomy): domain Bacteria; phylum Bacillota; class Clostridia; order Oscillospirales; family CAG-272; genus CAYZHW01. The sequence continues at coordinate 4,472 of CAYZHW010000027.1, forward strand.
ATTCTTTTTTGTAGCGATGTTCCTTAGTCCCATAGCTCAGCTTGTTCCGAGCTGTGCGACAGCGGCGGCGCTTATCTACGTAGGTATACTTATGATGGCTTCGGTCAAAAATATAGATTGGAATGATTTTAAGACCTCGGTGCCCGCATTTCTTACGCTTGCGGTTATGCCGTTTACTTACAATATATCTTACGGTATTGCATTCGGTCTTATCTCTTATATCGTTATCAATTCCTTCTGCGGTAACTTCAAAAAGATAAAGGGAAGTTCATGGGTGATCGCACTTCTTTTTGTTGCAATGCTGCTTCTTACACATTGATAAAATGAAAAGATACAAGATAAAAAGATGTATAACTGTAATTTTGGGCGCGTTACTTCTTGTCAACGCGCTCACTGTTACTCTGGTGTCGAATATGCATGCGGGGATAGCTGCCACGTGGGCATTAGGTGTGATCTTTCTTCTTTGCGGGAGCTTTTATAAAAGGATACCTGCTTTTATAAAATGTATGCTTTATATCGGAACGGCACTTGCAGCCGCGGCGCTTGCATTTCTTTTTATATACGGAAGAGCCGATAACGTCAGTTTTTCTGAGGATGCTGTAATCGTACTCGGCGCCGGTATACGCGGCGAGGTGCCGAGCAAGAGTCTTGCAGCACGGCTTGATGCGGCGGCGGAGTATTATTTCGATAATCCAGACGCCCTCATCGTTGTCAGCGGCGGGCAAGGAAAGGATGAGGCTATCACCGAGGCGCTTGCGATGGAAAGATATCTTGTCGCTAAAGGTGTGCCCCGGGCGAGTATCGTCAAGGAAGAGCGCTCAACGAGTACCGCCGAAAATTTTGAATTTTCAAAAGAGATGCTTGAGAAGATATTTGACGGAGAATACAGGATTGCTTTTTCAACGAGCGATTATCACATATTCCGCGCGGGATTGATTGCAAAGGATGCGGGCATAGATGATGCCGCGCATATCGGTGCTCCTGCCCCGTGGTATACGGTCATTCCGAGCGGACTGCGCGAGTGTATGGCTATAGTGAGATTCTATCTGCCTTGCTGATTAAAAATGTGTATCTGACATATTTTCGGTTGTGAATAAAAATTAAATAAAATACACAATAAAATAATGCTGTTGAATCAATAAAACACTTGATTTTTGCAGTTTGTTGTGATAGAATATTTATGTATTAAAATGCTATATATAGCAGGAAAGAGGAAAAATATGAAAAGAATTTTGGCCCTTATCCTCGCGGCTCTTATGTGCTGCGCGGTGTGCGTATCCTGTGCTAAGACAGAGAACCACACATCCTTCACTATTCTTGAGGATGACTTCGGTGCGGAAGAGTACGCTATCGGTTTCCGTAAGGAAGACGTTGCTTTTGCAAAGACTATCCAGAACGTGCTTGATAAGCTTTATGCAGACGGAACAGCTGCAAAGATATCCGAGGATTGGTTCGGTGAGGATGCTATCCTTCGCGGAAACGATTTTCCGTCCGAGCTCGTTGACAATCCCGAGGATACTTCTATGGCATATATTCTCGGCAAGAACGAGATCGTGCTCGGCCTTGACGCAAGTTTCCCGCCTATGGGTTACACAGATGACGATGGAAATATCGTAGGCTTTGATATCGACCTTGCTAAGGCAGTTTGTGCTGAGCTTGGCGTAGACCTCAAGCTTCAGCCCATCGACTGGAACTCCAAGGATATGGAGATCGCGGCAAAGAATATCGATATTATCTGGAACGGTTTTTCTGTAAACGAGGAGCGTATTGAGAAGTACACATTCTCGAAACCCTACCTTGCAAACAGACAGATCATCATCGTTCCCGACGGAAGTGTTATAACAAACAAGGCAGAGCTCGCAGGCAAGAAGGTCGGACTTCAGGCAGGCTCCACAGCTCTTGATGCTGTAAACGCAGACGCTATCGCATCCGAGATCGGTGAGATAGTTACTTATCCCGACAACCTTTCGGCATTCCTTGACCTTAAGGCAGGCCGTATCGACGCATTCGTTGTCGACTACGTCGTAGGTAAGTATATCCTTGATACACAGGCAGAAACACCTGCAGAATAAAAAATGGTGATATGATTTTCGGGGAAAAGGCCCGGCGGGCTTTTTCCCCGAAATGATTTATTATGTTTTTGGAGTAATAAAATGAACATAGAAGAACTTTCGCAAATGTTCAAGGTGATAGGAGAGGGCTTCGGACCTACCGTAACCGTCTTTCTTGTCACCATCGTTTTTTCACTTATATTGGGCCTTTTTGTTTCCTTTGCATCAAACAGCAGAAATGTAGTGCTTCGTTCGGTCACACGCGGATATGTTTTTCTTATGCGCGGTACGCCGCTTATGCTTCAGCTTTTCTTTGTATACTACGGTCTGCCGTTCATCCCGTACATAGGACAGTATCTTAAGATGGATCGCTTTACTGCGGCATCTGTTGCTTTTGTGCTTAATTATGCCGCGTATTTCTGCGAGATCTTTCGCGGCGGTCTGCTCTCTATCGATAAAGGACAGTACGAGGCGGCTAAGGTGCTTGGCTTGAACAAGCTTCAGACTATGACCAAGATCGTTTTGCCGCAGATGTTTAAGGTCACGCTTCCTCCCGTTGCCAACGAGACCATAACTCTCGTGAAGGATACGGCGCTTATCTCGGTGATAGGAATACTCGACCTTCTTGCGCTTGCAAAACAGCAGGTTATCGCAAGAGTGGACGTGACTCCCTTTGTTGTTGTCGCTGTATTCTATCTGGTAATCATCTTTGTCCTGACAAAGGTGTTTGGCAAGCTTGAAAAGAAGTTTGCGTTTTAAGGGGGCGGGAACTATGATCAGAGTAAAAGGACTACATAAAAAATTCGGTGATAATCCCGTTCTTCGCGGCGTGGACCTTGAGGTCGGACGCGGTGAGATAGTCGCTGTTATAGGTCCGTCGGGCGGCGGAAAAAGTACTTTTTTACGCTCGCTTATCGGTCTTGAGACGGTAGATGAGGGAAGTATATATATCGGTGCCAAAACTCTTGTCGAAAGAGGTAAATATGTAAGCGAGAAGAGCGCGAGAGAGGTCTGCGCAAAGATGGGAATGGTCTTTCAGCAGTTCAATCTCTTTCCGCATATGTCTGTCAAAAAGAACCTTATCTGCGCACCGCTGTGCGTGAAAAAGATGGATAAAAAGGAAGCCGAAGAAAGGTGCAAAAGGGCGCTTGAATCGGTAGGACTTCTTGATAAGCTTGATGCGATGCCAAATTCGCTCTCCGGCGGACAGAAACAGCGTGTGGCGATCGCCCGCGCGCTTATGATGGAACCCGACGTGCTCCTTTTTGACGAGCCCACCTCGGCGCTCGACCCCGAGCTTACCGGCGAGGTGCTCGCGGTTATAAAGGAGCTTACAAAATCGGGCATCACGATGGTCATCGTTACACACGAGATGAGCTTTGCACGCGAGGTCGCCGACACGGTCGTCTTTATGGACGGCGGCGTGGTCGCTGCCCAAGGCGCTCCCGAGGAGATATTCGATAACAGTGAAAACGAACGTATCGCAACATTCCTTGGCAATATAGCAAAATAAAAAAGTACCGCTTGGGACAATCCAAGCGGCTTTCTTTTTTAAAATGTTATTCTTTTTATATACTCTGCTTTTTTGGTAGATGTGTTTATTTCTGTGATGATGCCGTGGGCTTTGATCTCGCCGTCGGCGACGGTGATCTGCGTGGGCATCTTATCCTTTAGCTTGCGGAAGATCTCCTCGCGTTTTGCACCGAGTACGCCGTCTACAGGACCCGACATACCGATATCGGTGATATATGCCGTGCCTCTGGGAAGTACCGTTTCATCGGCTGTAGCGACGTGGGTGTGCGTGCCGAATACCAAGCCTATCTTGCCGTCGAAATAATATCCGAGCGCGATCTTTTCGCTTGTCGCTTCTGCGTGAATATCGAGCACAGAGAGGTCGTATCTGCCCTCCTCGCGTGAGAGTATCTTATCGACCGTCTCAAACGGGCAGGCGAGCGGCTCCATAAATGTGGTGCCCATAACGTTGATGACAAGTACACGCCAGCCGTCGATATCAACGGTGGTGTATCCGCTGCCGGGTGTGCCTGCGGGGTAGTTTGCCGGGCGGATGATCTTATCGCTGTTCTCCATATACTCGTGTATATCACGGCGGCGAAAACTGTGGTTGCCGCCTGTGAGAATGTCTGCGCCTGCGTCGAGAAGTGCATCTGCCTCTGCAACGGATATACCGTGTATATCGCTTGCGTTCTCGCCGTTTGCGATGACAAGGTCGATCTTATTTTCGCTACGGTATTTCCACAGGTTTTTTGAGAGATATTCGACGGCGCGCTTTCCGACGACATCACCTATAACAAGAATCTTCATATCAATCTCCCATATTAATATAAAGAGGTGCAAAAGTTTATTTTTTGCACCTCTTTCAACTCAATAAATATATCTATTTTTTAAGCGGTACTCCGCTTTTGATACCGTAAAAAGCTATATGTAAGTATATATCAAAGTTCTTCACAGAACAATTAACTTAAATAATATTTATGAGCTTTATTTTGCGTAATCTACAACGCGGCTCTCTCTGATGAGGTGGACCTTGATCTGACCGGGGTAGTCAAGCTCCTTCTCAATCTTCTTCGAGATATCGCGTGCAATGATCTTCATACGGTCGTCATTTACCTCTTCGGGCTTGACCATAATTCTTACTTCACGTCCAGCCTGAATTGCGTAGGATTTTTCAACACCGTCGAATTCTTTTGCGATGTCTTCAAGCTTCTGCAATCTCTTGATGTAGTTCTCAAGGTCCTCGCGTCTTGCGCCGGGACGCGCCGCCGAAATAGCGTCTGCCGCCTGAACGATGACTGCTACGATGGACTGAGGTTCTACGTCGTTGTGATGTGCTTCGATAGCGTGAATGACTTCTTTGTTCTCCTTATACTTGCGGGCGATGTCTGCGCCGATCTGTACGTGAGAGCCTTCAACTTCCTGCGTAAGGGCCTTTCCTATGTCGTGGAGAAGTCCTGCGCGGCGTGCGAGTGTGCTGTCAACTCCAAGCTCGTCTGCGATTATTCCCGAAAGATGTGATACCTCTATCGAGTGCTTGAGCACGTTCTGTCCGTAGCTTGTTCTGAACTTCAAACGTCCGAGCAGCTTGATCATCTCGATGTTGATACCGTGGATACCTGTTTCAAATGTTGCGTGTTCGCCCGCCTGCTTAACGATAGCATCGACCTCGCGTTTAGCTTTCTCGACCATCTCCTCGATTCTCGACGGATGGATTCTTCCGTCAGTGATAAGCTTTTCGAGTGCGATCCTTGCTACCTCTCGGCGAATGGGGTCAAATCCCGAAAGTGTGATGGCTTCGGGTGTGTCATCAATAATAAGCTCGATACCTGTGAGCGTTTCGAGTGTTCTGATGTTACGTCCCTCGCGTCCGATGATACGTCCCTTCATCTCTTCGCTGGGAAGGGGAACGACAGATATAGTCGTTTCGGCAACGTGATCTGCGGCACAGCGCTGAATTGCAAGAGAAATGATGTTTTTAGCCTTTGTATCGGCCTCGTACTTGAACTGCTCTTCAAGTTCGGAAAGTCTGATAGCCATTTCGTGCTTGACTTCGGATTCAACACGCTCAATAAGCGTTTCCTTGGCCTGCTCGACTGTGTAGCCCGATATTTTTTCAAGAGCTTCAAGCTGTTTTGCCAGAGTTTCCTTGATCTCTTCTTCGCGCTCTTCGTTCTCTTTGATCTTTTTGTTAAGAGTTTCGTCCTTGCGCTCGAGCTGTTCTGTCTTGCGGTCGAGAGTTTCTTCCTTCTGAGCCGCACGGCGTTCAAGTCTGGAAAGCTCGCTTCTGCGTTCTTTCATTTCACGGTCAGCTTCGTTTTTGGAACGTAAGATCTCTTCTTTCGCTTCGATGATGGCTTCTTTTTTCTTGGTCTCGGCAGCTTTTATTCCTTCTGCCAAAATCTTTTTTGCCTGTTCCTCGGCGGATCCGATCTCGGCTTCGGCTATCTTTTTTCTGTATCTGTAACCGAAAAGCCAACCGAGAAGCACACCGACGACAAGGGCTACCACACCGATAGCGATCTTGATTGCAATATCCATAAAGCACCTCCTTGTTTTTATTCTTTTGAATTCTAAATATAATATAAGATAATATTATCCCATATATAGTATATTGTATCTAAAATCAAGATAAAAGTCAATAGATTTTTAATGTTTACAAAAAAAGTTAACATTATTATCGAACGCAATAACAAGGGGAGCAGAAAAAGTAAAAAACGGCTTGATTTATTTCCCGTAAAGATATATAATATTATTATATCTAAAATGGAGTTTTGTGACAAATTAAAAAAAAGGAGCAAGAATGAAAATGACGAAAAAGATAACAAAAGCAGTTATTCCCGCAGCAGGACTCGGAACGCGTATGCTTCCCATAGCACGTACGGTGTGCAAAGAGATGCTCCCCATCGTTGACAGACCGGCGATCTCCTATCTTGTTGAGGAGGCCGTAGCAAGCGGTATCACCGATATTCTTATTATCACTAACAGAGAAAAGGACGCAATAGAGAACTATTTTGATATTTCCCCCGAGTACGAAAAGAAGCTTCTTGCAAGCGGTAAGAATGCTGAGATCGAGGAGATGAAACGCATCTCGTCTCTTGCAAATATATTTTTCATCCGCCAGGTCGAGACAAAGGGACTTGGACACGCTATCGGCCGTGCGCGCAATTTTGTAGGCGACGAGCCTTTTGTCGTTCTCTACGGTGACGACATAATCTTCTCGGAGTATCCTGTTTGCCGCCAGTTGATAGATTCATATGAAAAGTACGGCAGATGCGCGGTAGGAGTTAAGCCCGTACCTATGGAGTGGGTAAGAAAATACAGTTCGCTTAAGGTTGAACCGATAAACGGAAGCGACAGAGACTATCTCTGTACCGATATGATAGAAAAGCCCGCACCGGGTAAGGAATTTTCCAATCTTTCTATTCTCGGACGCGTACTTCTTACACCCGATGTATTTGACATAATAGACAATACTCTTCCCGGAGCGGGCGGTGAGATCCAGCTTACCGACGCAATGCGAGAGATGGCACTTCGCGAAGGCATTACTGCCGTCGATTTCATAGGAGACAGATACGATCTTGGCTCAAAGCTTGGACTTATGTGCGCCAATATGGTAAAAGCCGCAGAACATCCCGAGATAGGTGAGGATTTCAAGAAGTTCCTCGTTGATTTTGTAAAAACACTTTAATTAAGGAGTTCATATATGGAACGCGTTTCAAAACACAACTACTATCTTGATATAGCGCAGACCGTCTCGGAGCGTTGCACCTGCCTTCGCAAGAGATTCGGAGCGATAATCGTGAAGAACGATGTTATCGTTTCCACCGGCTACAACGGTGCGCCCAGAGGACGAAAGAATTGCAGTGATCTCGGTACTTGTATACGCGAGCAGCTTGGCATCCCGCGCGGTGAAAGATATGAGCTTTGCCGTTCTGTTCACGCAGAGGCGAATGCTATTATTGCCGCTCCCCGCGATCAGATGCTCGGCGCTACTCTTTATATGTCTTGTACAGACCCCAAGGACGGATCCCTTGTCCCCAATACGTGCAGCTGTATGATGTGCAAGAAGATGATAATCAATGCCGGCATCTCGACCGTGATCATCCGTGATGATAAAGAGAATTACCGTATTATAAATACCGAAGAATGGATAGAAGATGACGACAGCTTAAGCGGCGTGTTCGGATATTGACAAAGATGAAGACAGAAGAGATAACAGAGGAGTTTCCCGTAGGCTCGGACGAGCCGTGCGAGACGGTTTGTTTTGTCTGCACCGGAAATACCTGCAGAAGCCCTATGGCAGAGGCGGTCTTTAACGGTATTGCCAAAAAAGAGGGATTGAATATCCGAGCGCTCTCGGCGGGCCTTGCCGCAGACGGCATATCGCCCATATCCGAGAATGCGAAGATCGCTCTCCGAAACGCAGGCATCGAATTTAACGCGGAACGTGTCTCACGTCCGATAGATGCGCCGACGGTAGCGAAGTGCGATAAGATCGTCGGTATCACAGGCTCTCACGCTATGGCACTTATGATGAGATATCCGCAGTTTGCGGGCAAGATCTTTGCTATGCCAACCGATATTCCCGATCCGTACGGAGGAGATCTTACGGTATATACCGAATGTCTTGAGGCGATTACGTCCTGCATAAAGCAGATGCTGTTACAAGAAAATGATCAAAATTGAGAAACTGACAGAAGCGCGCCTTGACGCGCTGACCGAACTTGAGAATAAATGCTTTTCGGTGCCGTGGTCGCGCGAGAGCTTTGCCGGAACTATCGGCAACAAAAACGCGTACTTTATCGTAGCCGATAAGGACGGAGAGCTCGCAGGCTACGCGGGTATGTATCACGTTCTTGACGAGGGCGATATTGCAAATGTCGCGGTAGACCCGTCTTACAGACGAGAGGGTATCGCGAGTATGCTTCTTTCGGCTCTTATAGATTTTGCAAAAGAGAACGGTGTTATCAGCCTGACGCTTGAGGTGCGTGTCTCCAATGCGGGTGCTATTGCGCTTTACCGCAAATTCGGATTTCAAGATGTCGGCGTACGCCGAAAATATTATACGCATCCGAGCGAGGATGCAAACCTTATGAGATTGGAACTGTAAATATGCTTATACTTGCAATTGAAAGCTCGTGCGATGAGACATCTGCCTCGGTCGTGAGGATGTCCGAGGGCGAGCGTGTCATCCTATCGAATATAGTAGCGTCTCAGGTCGCTATCCACAGCCTTTACGGCGGTGTTGTGCCCGAGATAGCCAGCCGCGCGCATATCGAGGCGATATCGGGCATCACTTATGAGGCGCTCGAGGGTGCGGGTGTGTCGATAGAGGATATTGATGCTATCGGCGTTACCAACCGCCCCGGACTTATCGGCGCACTTCTTGTCGGTGTGAATTTTGCGAAATCTCTTGCTTACGCAAGAAACATCCCGCTCGTCCCCGTTGATCATATTCGCGGACACATCGCATCGGCTTATTTTGAATATCCGGATCTTAAACCCCCGTACACGGCACTTGTCGTATCGGGCGGACATACGTCCATATATCACGTTATATCCTATACGGAATTCACAGAGATCGGAACGACGCGCGACGATGCCGCAGGCGAGGCATTTGACAAAGTCGGACGCGTTATCGGACTCCCGTATCCGGGAGGTGCCGAGCTCGACAGACTTGCGGGACTTGGAAAGAGTGATGCGATAAAATTCCCGTCGCCTGCCATTGTGGGAGACAACCTTGATTTTTCCTTCAGCGGACTCAAGACCGCTGCTATCAATTACATAAACACTGCGAAGATGAAGGGCGAGGAAATAATCCGCGAGGATGTCGCCGCATCATATACGCGTACCGTGGTAGACGGTATCACAAAAAAGACCGCTGCCGCACTTGATGCGACCAAGACGAATACGCTCGTGCTTGCGGGCGGCGTTGCCGCGAATTCGCATCTCAGAGCTTCGCTCGAGAAGATGTGCGGGAAGAAAAAGGTCAGATTCTGCGTGCCGCCGCGCTCGCTTTGCGGGGACAACGCGGCTATGATAGGAGCGCAGGCGTACTACGAATTTCTCGACGGTGTGCGCGCGGGAACAGAGCTTAATGCTTATCCAAACTGACCAAAAAATTTGTCAATATCTTTTTTGAAAAAAGATCAAATTTAGCGAAATGCACATCAAGAATCGGCATTTTTTGCGAACAAGTTTTCCACCGAAGTTTTCCACAGGCTGTGGAAAAGTCAGTGGAAAAATCGGTCCTGCAGAGGTAAAAAAGCTTCAAAAGCCTTGATTTCTGTGGATAAACCTGTTGAAACTGTGGAAAACTTACCCGATTTTGGTTGTGGATAACTCATTTTTATAAAGCAGAAAATAAATATTATTTATAAATTCAGAACAAGGAGAATTCGGCAAAATGACTAAAAACTATGATGAACAGATCAAGGTGGCACTCGAGAAATACGAGGCACTCCTTAAGGATCAGCTTGAGAGAGTTGAGAGAATAAACGCAGCGGCAGACCCTGTCGATTATGAGAAACTCGAGAATATCATTATCGGTATCTGCGGCGGTGACGGTATCGGTCCTACTATCACCGCAGCGTCAAAGAGAGTTCTTGAGTTCCTTCTCGCTGACAAGATCGCAGCAGGAAAGGTAACGCTTAAGGATATCGACGGACTTACAATAGAGAACCGTGCGGCGCAGAACAAGGCTATACCCGACGACGTACTTGAGGAGCTCAAGGCTTGCCACGTCATACTCAAGGGACCGACAACAACGCCCCGTGCAGGCGATCCCTGGCCGAACATTGAGAGTGCGAACGTCGCAATGCGCAAGGAGCTTGACCTCTTTGCAAACGTACGTCCCGTAAAGGTTCCCGACAAGGGCATCGACTGGACATTCTTCCGCGAGAACACAGAGGGTTCTTACGCGGTCGGAAGCCGCGGCCAGCACGTAACCGATGATCTTGCTATCGATTTCTGCGTA
>CAYZHW010000028.1:0-7010 GCA_964478105.1 uncultured Lachnospiraceae bacterium
TTTTGATCCCTGTATGGCATAGTGTTTTTCCTTTCGTTTGTGAAGATCTTCGATATTAAGACACTAAAAAGAGGAGATAGGTTGGAACTGTTTATTGCTGCACTTTTTTGAGTCGTTTGCTTATGATATAAAAGCCCGCGTTCATATAATTCATAAACGCGGGCTTTTTTCATTTGTTTCCAAAATATTCTTCGGGATCCCACTCAAGTGCCTCGTCGGGCATATCGACCGCCAAGACATCCACATACTTATAACGCGACTCCTCCACACTCTCGCTTTCTTTTACGTAAAATCGGTAGGTAGGAAGATAAAAAGTCGGGATCTTATACGAATTATAATACATTTCTGCCATAATGCTCTCTCTGTCTATGTCGGGATATAGCGTGACAAGCGCATCCACTGCATCCGAAAATGAGATCACGGGATATTCTTCCATTGGTATACGATCGTCTTCTCCGGTGTCAACGACATGCACAAAGTACCCATACCGTCCCTGTGCAGAAGCTATATGCTGTACCTTGATGCAAGAAAAACATTTATTCACGGTCGTTTTAACGGCATCATCTGTCCTCTCGTATATCTCGTAGTTATAATTGTATTCCTCTCCCTCTATATTGTACTCTATATTGAGGGTTACCGCAGGATCTTTTATGCCGAGATATTCGAGAGCTGCCTTTACATAAGTATTTGAAAGAAGCTCTTCGTCCGTAATGTCTTCGGGCAGAGAGGCCCCGCTTATATTTATACCAACAAAGGTTGCGTTTGACGCAACACTTACATCTCCGTTTGTGTATACCAACCTTGGCAAAGATTCGGTTTCAATAGTATACCCCGCTGCATCAAGAGCGTAATCGCTGTAAAGCAGACCGAGCATTTTTTCCATGTTGGCGTTCAGCCGCGCCTCAAGCTCTTCGTCGAACTCATACAACGGCCCGGTCATATGTGACATATACTTTCCCTTAAAGACCGATAGCTTTTCGGGGAGTTCTGTATTTTCATCAATATAACCCACATTGAAAAAACTTTGATAAAAGGGTGTGAGTTGCGACGACAACAAAGTGTTATGAGGCATAAGCTTTATATCAACAACATCGCTCGGCGGCAGATCACTCACGGGAGGCACAGTTGTCTCATCGGGCGGCACAGTTGTCTCTGTAACATCCCCGATATTTCCGCATGACAACAAAAGAAGCGACAAAAGTGCCATATATATGAAAAAAAATTTTTTCACTCTTTACCCTCCAAATAAAAGTCAATTATATAAGGCAATAACATATCCGTAATTATGGTGCTCTTGGATATACAACAAAAGACTTGAAAGCGGAACAGAATACACATCACTATGTTCATAATGAGGATCGTTTACTATGGCGTTATACTCATTTGTATCAAAATCGTATTCTATTCCCTTAATAACTACATAGTGTCCTGCAATTTCATCAGGAGAATAACAATATGGAAAATAGTTATTATCGGTGTTTTTCATAAGTGCAATAATCGGATATCCGTACACCAAATTTTGCATAACAAATTCCGAGAATTGATCATTAGTCATATTAGGCACCGCGTACCACCAATAGGGACTCTCAGTATTTCCATTAGTCAAGAAGTAATTTGTTGTTCTTGCAATGGTATGAGTCCATCCGGATTCACTTTTCCATCTTTCATTTGAAAAAGTTTCAAGATCTGATTCGTCTTTGTTGACACCATGGTATCCCAGAACCATTCTCGCACACGCAAACCCACATGTATAATCCTTTTCTTGACTATATAACGGAACATTCAATTCAACAGAATCCGGATAACTCTTTATTGTCAACTCGTAATTTTGGTTGTTAGATGTTCCGGTATAAGACATTATTTTTAGATAATAAACCTCACCAGCAGTAGCATAAAAATCAATTGCCTCAGGAGTATTACCGCTACACACCGATGTTGCAATATAAGCACTATCTTCGGTGTAATCTGCATCACACAAAAAAATATCAAAATCCGAGCCGCTCGGGATATCGTCCAAAACCAGCGCTACCCCACCATTTACATTAACACTGAATTTCCACCAATCAATATCGCTTGTTGATGATATTTGGCCGTATGTATCATAATAATCATACGTTTGTTGAGCAGTTAACATAGTTTCATTATAGGCATTCGTTTCATATATAGCATCTATAGATCGTAAAATTGAATTTGAATTTCGCTTTTTGTATATCTGCCTCAATTCAACAGAAGTATCCGTTTCGCTTTCAAAATCAATGGCTACGGTCGCAAAATAAGATACGTGAACCTCATTTTCGACACACGAATATACAAGCGAATACTCTTTTTCAGGTTCCAAAACATACTCTGATGCTTCATTCCTTTCGACTTCTGCTTTTTGTCCTTTTTCGCCAAGATATACCGTCCCCGTTTGCTGAGTTACAAACCTGGCAATTACCCTTCCGTTTTCAACATAAAGCACCTCAAAACCAAACGGAATATTTTCGGTAATTCTGGTTATCTTTGGTTCCTCTACGGATGCTCCCATATTCATCCAATTTTCTTCGATGTCGACAGCATAAATAACGAAAGTAGAAGTGATAAGTATCATTACGCTTATTATAGCACAAAATATTTTCTTTGTCATCTTATTTTTCCTTTCTTTTTCAAATAATAAATTAAATATTAAAAATGCTTTTTCTATTTCCTATCTATATGATTCATTAAAACATTTGTATCTCCTCCTTATTAAAAAATTCCTAGTATCGCCTTTATCATATATAACAATCCAATAGAAGCTATTATTTCTGATTTTCGAAAAATGAAAGACCCCGGTCATTTTCGATCGAGGTCTTGTTTTTACATCAAAATAATATTTTTCGTCACGTTCTTGAATCTTTTCGCAGTGTCATCCTCCGAGACGAGTATGTCGATATCATTGAGCGTGCACTGCTTATACGCGGAGTTCGTGCCGAACTTTTCGCTGTCGCAAAGAAATACGCGTTTTGCGGCGTTGCGGAGCATCGAATTTCTGACAAGCACCTCTTCGCGTGAGGGATCCCAGATAACGCCGTCCTCGGTAAGCGACTTAGTCGAGAAAAACATTATATCGGCATAACTGTTTTCAAATATATACTGCGCGTCGGGTCCAACAAGGCAGACTCTGTTCTCGCTGTAAAGTGTACCGCCCGAGGACATCGTTTTGATGCCCGTATCGGACATAAGGCTGAGTATCTCGATATTGTTTGTGATGACGGTGAGCGTGCTGTTGCTCATTATCTCGTTTGCAAGATAGAAAGAAGTCGAAGACTGGTCAAGGAATATGACGTTGCCGTCTCGGATAAGTGTCGCCGCTTTTTTTGCTATCGCCTTTTTTGCGGCGGTGTTTTGGTGCGTTCTCTTGCTAAATGCTACCACGTTCGAAAAATTGCTTATAAGCTCGGCGCCGCCGTGAGTGCGGTTTATTATCCCCCTGCCCTCAAGAACTGTAAGATCACGCCTCACGCTCGACTCGCTTGCGTAAAGCAGAGAGCAAAGTTCCCTTACCGTAACAAAGCCGTTATTGTCCTTCAAAATGTTTATGATCTCTCTTTCGCGTTCATTCTTTTGCATAACACGCTTTCCTTTCTTTGACCGTTTTTGCCCGTTTAGTCGTTTCCCTATGGCCAAGTGTCATTTTTGTGACCGAGTCGTGCCCGTCTATTGATTTTTTCTGACGGATTTATTATACTATAAACAGATCAAAATGTAAAGAAAAAGAGGAAATTTTATGGATATAAACAAAATCTTACTCGGTGTGGACTGCAAGTGCGGACGCCGGCACATATGCGACATCGAGCACGTATACATAGAAAAGGACGCGTGTCGAAGACTTGGTGCACTCACCGATGGAAAGGAGAATATACTCATCGTTGCCGACGAAAATACATACGCGGCGGCGGGAGAGAGAACACTGTCTGCTCTCTCGGGTAAAAAGATAAACAAGGTGATCTTTTCGGGAGAGCGCGTTCTCATCCCCGACGAAAAGGCAATCGAGACGGTTACAAAAATGCTCGAAAACACCGAGCTTATTATCGGCATAGGCTCAGGAGTTATACAGGATCTTTGCAAATGTGTGTCTTTTTACGAAAAGATCCCGTATATGATCGTCGCCACCGCGCCTTCAATGGACGGATACGCGTCAAACGGTGCGGCAATGATCCTTCGCGGTATGAAGGACACTGTTGCGGCAACGCTCCCCCGTGCGATAATCGCCGACACAGAGGTGCTCGCCGCCGCTCCTATGGAGATGATAAAGGCAGGTTACGGCGACATCATCGGCAAGTATTCTGCTCTCTGTGACTGGAAGCTCTCTAACATCGTAAACGGCGAATACCTTTGCGATTACATCTACGACACGACAGAGGATATGATCAAAAAAACGCTTGCAACGGCAAAAGGTCTCTTGGAGCGAGATGAACAGAGCGTAAAGACACTTATGGAAGCCCTTGTCATCGTCGGGATCATGATGAGCTTTGCCCTCTCGTCACGTCCCGCTTCGGGCAGTGAGCATCATCTCTCCCACTTTTTTGAGATAGTCGGCATCGTAAAGGATGAACCCTACTTCGCACACGGCATCGACGTCGCGTACTCGACCGTCATCACAACAGAGATAAGAGAAAAGCTGCTTGCTACGCCCTTTCCCTGCGCACTCGTCCGCCCCGAGAGAAGCGCGTACGAGGCTAAGATGGACGAGGTCTACGGCAAGGTAGGCGCATCCTGCGTTGCACTTCAGGACAAGATCGGCAATTATGCAACAGACAGAGTTGCGGTATATCTTGAAAAGGAAAAGAAGATAAAGGCGCTTTTTGCATCGGTGCCTACAGCAAAAGAGATCGAAGAGATGCTCGCGCTCGTCGGCCTTGACATAAAGGAGTATTACGATCTCTACGGCAAGGAAAAGATAGAAACAGCAAAAACATGGGCAAAGGACTTAAAGGACAGATACACGGTCCTCTGGCTCTATTTTGATCTTTTCGGAGGTAACTGATATGCCTATCATACATAAAAGAAAGCTCAGCGTAGCGGCCCACAGAGGCGACAGCTACAACGAATACGAAAACACGATGACCGCCTTTGCCGCGGCGCTTGAGGCGGGCGTTGATATGATCGAGACCGATGTGCGACTCACACGCGACGGCGCTCTTGTCATTATGCACGACGAGAAGGTCGACCGCACGACAAACGGCAGCGGCAGGATCGCGGATATGACGCTTGACGAGGTGCGCGCACTCAACGCGGGCGACAAAAATCATCCCGAGAAGGTGCCCACATTCGTCGAGTTTATCGAATGGGCAAAGGATAAACCGATCACGCTCAACATCGAGATAAAGGAATACTATCTCCCCGGCAACGAAGAGAGGTGCGAGAGGTGCATTGATGATGTGCTCGCCCTTATAGAAAAGCACGGGCTTGGTGAGAGAATACTCATAAACAGCTTTGATGCATACGTGCTTGAGTACGTATACAAAAAGCACAGCAAGAAGTATATGCTCCACGGTTTTTATCCGTACAGCGAAATGAAGAATGTAAACGGTGATCCCGCCGAGTATCTCTATTGCGCGTGCGTGTTCCGCGACAAAAAGGAGTATTTTGACTTTCTCCTCTCGCGCGGGATCGAGCCCTGGATCGGAGCAAAGGTAACACAGAAAAAGCGGCTCGCGCTCTGCATCGAATACGGCGCAAAGCTCGTTACGACAAACGACCCCCGCGACACTATCAAAAAGATCAACGAAATTGAGGATTGAAAAATGGACGTAAGTAAGATAAAGGTCATCGCAATGGACCTTGACGGCACACTCACACAGCACAAGACAAAGCTTGACGATGCGCACAAGGCGGCACTCGATGCGCTCGGGGCAAAGTACAAGCTCCTTATGGTGGGTGCAGGTCAGGTTATGAGAATTTTCAACCAGATGGACGGCTACCCCATCGACATCATCGGTAACTACGGTATGCAGTACGGCGTATACGATCACGAAACAAAGACTATGGACATCGTTCGCGATGCTACCGCACCTGCTGCCGACAAGAATGAGATCGAAAGAAAGGTCACATTCCTTCGCGAGAAGCACGGCTTTACAAGCTTTGCGGGCGACAATGTCGAGTTTCACCCCTCGGGATGCCTCACATTCCCGTTGCTCGGAACAAAGGCAGAATCGGCCGACAAGCTTGCCTTCGACCCCGACAGAAAAAAGCGCAGAGCCTTCTATTCTGAGGTCTGCGAGCTCTTCTCCGACTACACCGTTTTTGTCGGCGGCTCGTCCTCCTTTGATATGGCTCCCAAGCCCTACAACAAGTATTATGCACTCGATCTTTACTGCCGCGAAAACGGTCTCTCGCACGAGAATATCTGCTACATAGGAGACGACTACGGTATGGGCGGCAACGACGAAAGCGTCTACGTCTCCGACTTTCCCTATCTCACGATCGACGACTACCGCGACTTCCCCGAGATCATAAAGATATTGTTATAAGCATAAGCGGGGGCGACCTTTTTACAAAAAGGTCGCCCCCGAGCCCCCACCCAAAAACTTTTAGAACATTTTATACAAAGATAACACCAAGCCTTCCCCAAGCAGGGGAAGGGGGACCGTTTTGCGAAGCAAAATGGTGGATGAGAATGCAAAAAAGAGAGGCAGTTGCCTCTCTTTTTTATTTTACTTCTTTGTAATACTTGATACCGAAAAGATCAAGGTCCTTCGGTGTTACTCTTCCATCCGACATTGCATCTTTGATCGGGACCTCTTCGCCGTTTGCAAAGTACACAATGACCGCATCGCTCCTTACATCGGGAAAATAGTATTCGTATGTATCGTCCTCATAGAAAAGCTCAAGCATCTGCGTTTTTCCGCCGCGATCGGAATGATATACGATATCACGTATCGTCTTTGAAACGAGCATATACTCTATCCCGAAACGGGCAAGATCGGCGATTGTCACTCTTCCGCCCGGCATCGCCTCCGAGAGCATCTCGGTACTGCCGTCATCGT
>CAYZHW010000028.1:7110-14953 GCA_964478105.1 uncultured Lachnospiraceae bacterium
TCTCGGTACTGCCGTCATCGTAGGTAACGATTATCTTCTCGCTTCTTTTATAAGTCGGAAAAATGTAGATATAATTCTCATCCTCAAAGAACACGTCCTCGGCGTCGCCTGCCGCAAGGCCGTATTTCGTTACAAGATCAGTTATATTTACAACGTTGTCGGAAACTCGCCGGTTGGGGTCGATATGGCTCAAATAACTGTAAGGATAATACCGCTCTATCGTATTGGGCACAAAGAGCGCACCGTCGACCACACCCGGCTCGGGCTCAGAATCGTAGCGATATTTAAACTTCGGCATCTCGGACGAACGCGACGCATCGAAAACGAATCCCTCTTCGGCAACCTTGAACATCCAGATATGATCGGCATCACGGCACGAAAGTTTAAGATATCCGTCGGAGATCGAATAATCGCCCACGCAAAAATGGCTCGAGAAGAGTGAGAATGTAAACGTATACGTCCCGTCTGGCATAAGTCCTATAGAAACGCCAAACGGATCGGGTCCGTCCTCGTAGGTGAAGCTATCGACGCAAGCAAGGTTACGATCGTTTGAAAAGTATTCCTTTGCCGCTCTTTCGCAATTTTCTTTTTGCGCATCGATATACCGCTGGGAATCAAACGCCTTGCTCCACAGGTAGAACGGGACCTTATCGGTTATGCTGTCCTTGTACAGAGCGCCGTCCTTCGGTTCCCAATACTCAAGTATCTTGTATTCATCTCCGTCACGCTTTACACGTATTGCGGTCAAAATATGCGAACCCGATTCTTTTATAAGTTCACCCGAGGCATCCGTACCCGAATATTCTTGATAGAGTGCCCACATATAGTATGTAACGGTATCGCCGACCCCGCTCTTGCCTATGAGCTTCCAGTCGACCGCACAATAATTTCCTTCGGTATGTGCAGACTCATTGTGCCAATGTATCTGCTGGTCAAAGATCGCCGCAAGCTCGTCGTCGACGCTCTGCATCGGATCGGTCAAAAGGCAGACTGCCGCGATAACGCTGGCGACAAGTGCAATGATTATTATCCAAAAAGCAGGCTTTTTGTAAGATAGCACAGACTTTATCCTATCCTTCAGTGCCACCTCACCGAAGGCAAGCGGGCAGGCAGCGATCATCCTTCTCTGCACGCCGCAAAAGGCAAGTGCCTCGGAATAGCTCTTTTTCGCCTCTGTATCCATATCCTGCACGACCTTCTCGTCGCACGCACTCTCGATGTCGCGGCAAAGAAGAACGTACGCCACCCACATAAGCGGATTGAACCAATAGAGCGAAAGAAGCACAAAACCGAGCGGCTTCCAGAGATGGTCACACCTACGCAGATGTGCACGCTCGTGCGAGAGCACGTGAGCTCTGTGAGCATCCGAGATTCCCGAGGGCAGATAGATGCGCGGACGTACTACGCCGAGTATAAAGGGCGTATCTATGTCGTCGCAGATGTAGGTCATATCCTGCACCGACACCGACGCAGCGACACGCTTTTTTATTTTGATATACGAAATCACGCCGTATGCCGCCATCGCAAGAACACCCGCAAGCCATACGAGCGCAAGAACGTCGGTCAGGTTTGCAAAATTGTTTGCGGGAACGGTAACCCCCTCGAAGTAGTGTTCGCCGAGATAGTCATTGACGGTACTGTTGAGCGCCGATATACCCGTGTTAAAATAGGGGCGGGACGTATATCTTGCCGTGTCGATCGCAGTCGTGCTCGGGATGGCGCTGAAGCTGCTCTGTACCGAGAACGGAAAGATAAGCCGCAGTCCCGCAAACGACCACAAAAAGCAGTATATCCACCGCGGCGCGCGGCGAAAGATCAACCTGAACAGAAGCACAGCCAATACTATCCAAGAGGCCGTCACACTCATATTAAAGAGCTTTACAAGAAGTTCTCCCATATCAGCCCTCCGTATACAAATCTATCATACGGCGGATCTCATCAAGCTCCTCTTTGCTCGGCTTCTTGCGCGACGTAAACGCCGCGATAAATGCAGGAAGCGAGCCCGAGAAGGTCTCGTCAACGAACCGCTCACTCTGTATCGAGTAGAACTCTTCCTTTTTTATAAGCGAGCGCACCGTGCTGTTCTCGCAGACAAATATTCCCCTCTCCGAGAGCTTTTTAAGTACCGTATATGTCGTCGTCCTCTTCCAATCAAGCTCGCGGGCGCAAAGCTCGACAAGCTCTCTTGTCGAAAGGGGCTCATTTTCCCAGATGATGTCAGCAAAGCGCGTCTCAACCGCGCCGAGTTTCATTTCTTCCATTTTGCCGTCTCTTTTTTATTATAAAAAATATACACGCCGATACAGTAATGCCCAAGAGATTTAATATCACGTCATTGATATCAAAGGCGCGTCCGAATATCGGCTGTAACAACTCAAGTGCGCATACACAGACCGCTCCGCTTCCTACGGTGCGCCAAAAGCCTGCTTCTTTATATGCAAGCGGATAAAGTATACTGAACGGAATAAACATAATTATGTTTCCGATCTTTTCTCCGTTGATATGACGCCAAAAGTCAGGAATAAGATCATAATCAAAGGTAAAAAATTTATCAAGATCGTACACGCTTATATGATAGAATATAAAATACCAAGTATCCCCGATAATATCAAGAAACAGAACCAATCCCACAAGCCCCGTAATATATGCGACGAAAAGCGAATAGCATACGGTCTGCAATAGCCCTTCCTCTCTGCGCCTTCCCCTGATAAGTCCGCATATCAGTCCAAAAGAAAGAGCAATAGGTAATACTTGAAGAAAAAATCCTATATACGTATCAAAAAAGAAGTATTGAAAACTCCCCATATCCATTTTATTATTCCTCCATATAAAAACGTCTATTTACAATAGACACCATAGATAGTCTATCACGAATAGACAGTTTTGTCAAGGTTTTTAATAAAAAATGCCGCATAAATGCGGCATTTTTTTACTTACAATATTTTGCTATCTTCTCCGAGAGGAACTTATACGATTTTTCAATATGCTCGAACATATCTCCCGGCATTGCTTCGTGTTCTACAATGATGTATTTGCAGTCCGATTTTACAAGCTCTGCGAAAACGGCATCCCAATCGACAAGTCCGTCGCCGATGGGCGTGTCATATCTCTTGCCCTCGTCATCAAAGTTTATATCCTTTGCGTGAACCGAGTATATCCTGTTTCTGTATCTGCGTATCCATTCTGACGGCATCTCATTTGCCGCGCGGCAGTGACCGCAGTCAAGCTGGAATCCAAGAGAGCCTGCGGTGTTGAAGATATACTGCTCTCCGCAAGCAGGTCCGTGGAGATAAAACTCTTCTCTGTGATTGTGATAGGAAAGTCCTATACCGTCCGCTTTAAGGGTGGCGGCAAAGCCTTCCATCTTTTCTGCAAGAGAGGTGAATCCCGCCGCGCTCTCGGGAAAATAAAATCTGTCAAAGCCGGGGATCGCACACTCGTTTATACCAAGAGCGGCAAGTTCTTCTTTAAGCGTATCAAGGTTTCTGAAATAATCATATCCGATGTGAGCCGAGATCGGTGTAAGGCCCGCCGCATCGAGATGCTCTTTGAACTCTTTTGCCGAAAGTCCCAAATATCCCGCAGTTTCAACATAATCGTAGCCTATATTTTTTATTCTTGCAAGCGTCGCGTCGAGCTCATCTCCCGACATAAATTTTCGCATTGTGTAAAGCTGTATTGCTATTTTCATAAGAATATCCCTCCCGAATTGTTTACTGACTCAAGTATAACACAGTGAGGGTATCTTTTATATAAAAATTGTGTCTTTTTTTATTAGTATTTTTACTTTTTCGAAAAGTCATTTTTCACACTGCAAAGCATTTCGATAAAGGTCTTTGTCAGCGCCGATATGTTTCTGTCGGTGCGAAGCAGATAGCCTATGGTATAATAGTCATCGCTCTTGTATGGAATGCTGACGATACGCGATTCGTTAAGGCTTGAAGGCATAATACCCGTTCCGATAGTATAACAATCGGTAGCAAGCAGCACATTCATAAGGCTTGCTCGGTCGCTTATCTCGACTTTTTTATCTCCGTTCGCACCCGACATCTCCTCGGTGAAAAAGGATGTCTCGTGCTCGCCCTGCTCATATGACACATAGGGGTAGCTCATCAGCTCGGACGGACCTATCTGTGCGTTTTCCGAGAGCGGATGCCCCGCTCTGACAAATACGTGCGGGTGTGCGCGAAGAATAGGAGTAAAACTCAGACCTCTTTTTGTAATATAGCGTTCCATAATGCTGTAATCGTTTGCTTTTATTGCGATGATGCCGATATCGCTGTACGCGTTCTCTGTCTCGCGGATGACATCGTAGGTCTTCATCTCGCGAAGCGAAAAGCGGTAATACTGCTCCTTGGTCTCATTTAGAAGACGGCTGAAGATGTCGGCGACAAAGTCATAGTGCTGGGTACAGACATAGAGCCTTTTGCAGGTGCTGTCAGTGCTGTAGCGTTCAAGGATAAAATCGTTCTGCTCGGCTATCTGTCTTGCATAGCGCGCGAACTCGGCTCCCTCTACGGTAAGATAGACGCCGTTGCCCGAGCGCTCGAATATCTTTATTCCGAGCTCGGTCTCAAGCGATTTTACGCTGACCGACAGGCTCGATTGCGCTACAAAAAGCTGTTTTGACGCCTCGTTGAACGAGCCGCACTCGGCTATTTTCAAAACATATTTACACTGCTGTATAGTCATACAAAAAGCTCCTTCAGAAGATTAAAGAATATCACAAGCAAAAGCGACGGCATCATATTTATATTGCTTATCTTATGCTTTCCGTCACTCAAAAGATTATATCCGGAAAAGAAAAGTATCACATATCCCATAGCACATATCTGTGCTATCATACGCTCACTGAAAAAGGATGAGGAAAAATAGGCAAGGACCGCTATAAGTATCTGAACGAGCGCAACGGGAAGCGCCGAAAGCGCCGCAAATCCCCCGTATGTAGACCCGAACACAAGTGCAAACGGGATATCGACCGCCGTCTTCAGATAGAGCTGCGTATTATCGCCGCCAAGCGCCAGTTCGATCGGACCGCATATTTGCATTCCGCCTACGCCGAAAAAGAGAAAAGAATCTATAAGGGCATTGAGCTTCGCGTTATCGGTCTTACCGAAATTACTGAAAGCATCTTCAAGATGAAGTGCCTCGCCGAGCTTACTGCCTATCATATAAGCAAAAAGCACGACCGTAAGATCCACCGCCGATATACCCGTCTCGTCTACAGAAAATATATTTTCAAAAAAACCGACCAAGCTCACGATTATAATACCTATACCAAGTATGTGAAGATCGGCAGACGATCTTTTTTTCGCACCCATACGGGAGCCGAGAAGAGCGCCTATTACTATCACAAGCGCATCCGTAAGTATGCCCATTCCCATCACCGTCCTTTGCCTGTGTAATTATAACACAAAACAGGGATAAAGAGGTAATACTAAAATTCTATCATCCATCATCGAAAATGTCAATTTCAATAAAAGCTCTTGTATATTTTTTTTTGTAATGTTACAATTAATATATCACCCGAAAAAGGAACTTAACAATGAAAAAATTACAGTTTTTAAATTCCAACGCGTTAAAGATAATAGCGCTTATAACTATGACTCTCGACCACGCAGGTCTGCTTCTGTTCGGCAATATGCCCCTTATGCGCATCATCGGGCGCATCGCATTCCCTCTCTACGCCTATATGATAGCCGAAGGCTGCAGATACACCAAAAACAAAAAGAAATATTTTCTAAATGTCTTTTTACTCGGACTTCTTTGCCAGATCGTGTATTTTGTCGCCGACAGAAGCCTTGATATGTGCATCCTGATCACCTTCAGCTTTTCCATTCTTATAATATACGCACTGCAGTATGCAAAAAAGGCAAAAAACATCTTTGCTTGGGGAATTCCCGCACTCGCGACGGCATTTTCGATTGCGGTCTGCTACGGTATCCCGAAATTCTTTCCGGAGCTTGGTTTTAGCGTGGACTACGGCATTTACGGCGTTGCCGTGCCCGTATTTATATCGCTCTCGGATAACAGGTACATAAAGCTTGCACTTACGGCATTCTCCCTATCGTTGCTTGCAAATGCGTCAAGCGACACGCAATGGTTCTCTCTTCTTGCGCTCATACCGCTGTTTTTCTATAACGGCGAACGTGGAAAGGCAAATATAAAAACATTCTTCTATTTGTACTATCCGCTGCACCTTGCGGCGCTCTGGCTCATTGCTATGTTTATATGAAAGGAATAAGACAATGAAAATTGCAGGAATACAGAAATTATCGCTTCTCGACTACCCCGACAAGACCTGTGCGACCGTCTTTTTTGCAGGGTGCAACTTCCGTTGCCCCTTTTGTCACAATTCAAGACTCGTTATCGATCCCGCCGAGGCAGAAGAGATAAGCGAAGAGGATATACTCGCTTTCCTTGGCAAGAGACAGGAGCTTCTTGACGGCGTGTGCATCACGGGCGGAGAGCCGCTTATCCAGCCGGGCATCGAAGATTTTATAAAAAAAGTGCGCGGACTCGGGTTTGAGATAAAGCTCGACACGAACGGTTACTTCCCCGACAGACTCGCCGCGCTCCTCTCGTCCGGCACGGTCGACTTTGTCGCAATGGATATCAAAAATTCTCTTCCCCGCTATGCAGCGACCGCCGGTGTCCCGGGGCTTGACACAGATATAATAAAAAGAAGCATAGATATAATAAAGGAAAGCGGCGTACCTTATGAATTCAGAACTACCGTCGTGCGTGAGCTTCATACAAAGGATGATATTATAGAAATCGCAAAATGGCTCTCCGGTGCAAAAAGATACGCTCTTCAGTCCTTTAAGGACTCGGGCGAGGTCATACAAGAAGGACTTTCAGCCTACTCTGACGACGAGATCGCGGCATTTGCAGAGCAAATAAAGCCCTTTTTCGGCGAGGTCATTATTAAAGGCTGATACAGAATATCTTGTGATGTTTTTTGAAAAATGACACAAGATATTGTGTTTTTTCTATTGACAAGCACCACTATATATGGTATAATACCCTCGCACGAAAAAAATTGACAGCTATATTTGTCACAAATTCATAAAAAATATTAATTACGTGGAGGAAAATATGTACCGTGTTATCAAGCGCGACGGAAAAGTTGCGGATTTCGACATTTCTAAGATCAGTGAAGCTATAAAAAAAGCTTTCGTTTCCCAGGACAAACAGTTTAATCAGGACATTATCGACCTGCTCGCACTTAAGGTAACAGCAGACTATGCTCCCAAGATAAAGGACGACGAGATCGGCGTCGAGTCGATCCAGGACAGCGTTGAGGCTGTGCTCGTTCAGGCAGGATATGCAGACGTTGCAAAGGCTTATATCCTTTACAGAAAGCAGAGAGAAAAGATCCGTACAATGAAGTCGACCATCCTTGACTATAAGGAGCTCGTCGACAGCTACGTTAAGAATACAGACTGGCGTGTTAAGGAAAACTCCACCGTCACATACTCGGTCGGCGGTCTTATCCTTTCCAACTCGGGTGCTATCACAGCTAACTACTGGCTCTCCGAGATCTACGATGAGGAGATCGCAAACGCTCACCGCGACGCTGACATCCACATCCACGACCTCTCGATGCTCACAGGATACTGTGCAGGTTGGTCGCTTCGCCAGCTTATAAAGGAAGGACTTGGCGGCATCCCCGGCAAGATCACATCTTCTCCCGCAAGCCACCTCGCAACACTCTGCAATCAGATGGTAAACTTCCTTGGTATTATGCAGAACGAGTGGGCAGGCGCTCAGGCATTCTCGTCCTTTGACACCTACCTTGCTCCCTTCATCAAGGTTGACAATCTCTCTTACGATGCTGCAA